>NYZD01000057.1 GCA_002685935.1 Planctomycetaceae bacterium
CCGAGAAGCTGTGCCTGTAGTATCTCCCTGGAGCACGAGTACATGCCGCGGTGGAGCCACGCCATGCCGTCCACCCCGACGCGCCGCCCCCGGTAGGCGCCCCCCGCGAGGCTCAGCGGCCGGCAGTGCGGCGCAAGCAGGCGGTGCAGCCCCGAAATCCCCATGCCCCCCCCTCCGGCCAGGTAACAACGCCAGATCGGCTGATCCGCATGAAGCGGGCGCGGCAGATCGGGGATATCGTGCAGTTTCACGTGCTCATCGCCCGATCTCGGCGGTCGATTGCGATGAATCGTGATCTGCTCAAACGAGGGACACGCGAAGATCCGCGCGCACGCCCCATCATTCACGCACCAACTGAAGTCCGTCTGCATCTTCGATCCGTAGTCCGTGTCGGCGATCTTCAACCCCGGACAACCCGTCTGGTTCGTGCATTCCAGACAGAACTCGCACACCTCCTCCGAGACGTTCATAAACGTCTGCCGCTCGACAAAGCCGTTGTCACGCTGCTCGGCGAGTCGGTCGCGGCGCTGGCGGCGGTGGTACGTGATCCCGCATTCCTTGTCCGCCACGACGATCTTCACCCCGTCCGCCAGGATCGTCTTCTCCAGCATCTTGCGATACGCATCGCGATCCGACGGATCCATGCGCACCACGCGCACGTCTGCGGTCGTTTCCTTGGGCACCATACCCCGCACGATGCGCTCAATGTCCTCCGGGTTCATCTCATCGCCCGTGAGGTCATGCTCGACGCCCGCGTTCGGCTGGTGCCCGGTCATCGCCGTGGTCTTGTTGTCCAGAATGATGTACGTGATGTCCTGACCGGTGTAGATCGACTGGCTGATCGCGACCTGTCCCGAGTGATAGAACGTCCCGTCACCCATAAACACGATCTGCTTGTTGTCGATAAACGGATCCACTCCCGCCCCCGTCGCGCCGCCCAGACCCATCCCAGAATAATTGTGCATCAGCGGCTTGGTCGGCTCGAACATGAGCATCGTGTAGCAACCCGTGTCGCCGTGCGAAACCAGATCGACCGGCCCACGATGGTGCGCGCGTTGCATGTAATCCGGATCGAGCAGATCGTTGCGCAACTCCATCAACACACTCGATGAATCACGATGGGGACACCCCGGGCAGAACGTCGGCGTGCGTAACGGCAATCGAAAATCGACATCACCCGTGCGGCGGATCCAATCCAGTTCATCCGTCAGCCGCCCGTTCGTCATCTCGATCGGCAGGGTCGGATGATCCCTGATCAGCGGGACCAGACGATCCATCACGATCGACGGATTCAACCCCCGCTCGCCTGGCATCCCCGGCAGGCCGCCCGGCAGTTCCTTACCCCAAACCGAAACGTCCAATCCATCGCGCTGACGCGCCGCGCTCAGCAATGCCTTGATATGCGTTTCCAGAAATGCCCGCCGCTCCTCCACGACGACAATCTGCTCGCACTGCCCCGCGAACTCGACGACCAACTGCTCGTCCAGCGGATAGCTCAGTCCAAGCTTGAGAATCGGCAAACGCCCCGTGAGTCCCAGTTCATCCAACGCATGCCGAAGATACGCGTAGCCCATACCCGATGCCACAAACCCCAGCGCCGACGTCTCGCCCTTCTGCCGCTTGTGATCGATACGGTTCACCCCCAACTGCCGCGCCTCTGCACACACCGCCGCATGGCGGTCCGCCATCCCCTGCTCACGCCGCCAACTGCGCGGCGGCAGCAGCACGAACTGATCCAGATCCGGTTCGATGTCCTTGACGTAACTCAGCGTCGTGCGCTGATTCGTATTCAACTGCGGAAAATGATTCGGCCGCACATCCACCGTGCCGCCGCCGTCGGCCAGCGCGACCGGCATCGAATAGCCGATGTAAATACTGCCCGCCCGCCCCAGTTGAAACGCCACATCGACCCAGTCCTTCACCTCCTGTGGGCTGGTCGGCTCGAGCATCGGCATGCGCACGTGCTCAGCCAGATATCGGCTGTCGGCCGGAACCTGTGTCGAATCGCTCCACGGGTCGTCGCCGCACACGACGACCGCCCCGCCCTCGCCCTTCGTACCCGCCAGCACCCCCAGTGCCAACGCATCCGATGCCACGTGCATCCCCACCGATTTGAACGCCACCACCGCCCGACACGCCGTCATCTGCGACCCGTTGACCATCGCCACCGACAGCGCTTCATTGCCGGCCAGGCGCGCCACAACCCCGTGCTCGCGCAGCAGCGGGCCGATCGTCTGGCAGGCATCAAAGAAACCGGCGATGGGCGAGCCGGGATAGCCGGTCAGCAGGTGAACGCCACCCTCGGATTCCAGCGCACCCTTGACGAGCAATTCATTGCCGGTGTAGATGTCCCGCCCTGTCTCCTGGATGAAGCGCGGGTCAATTTTCATGCTTGCGACCGTCCACGGCCCCGAGAGCGCCGTCGCCTTGTCAGGCCTTTCACGCTCTCGCTTACCGGAACCTGCCGACCCCATCGCCGTAGGCCCCGTGCCGTCCATGGCTGGGAATGTCGGCATTGTAGGTCATGGCCGACCCCACGCCAACACAGAACCCGATCGACCATACAAACAATTATATATCAATATGTTATAAATAATGACCGAGAGCCCGCGTCCGGCGCATCACCATCCGCCCTCCGTTGGCGACCGCACAATCCACGGCTCCCAGATCGCTTCTCGCAATTCCGCCTCGCCAAGGTGGTAAATCAGGATCGAATGACCAATGTGCGTGTCCGGTTCGCGCTTCAATAGATACTCGCACAGGCGTCGGAAACGGGCGATGTCCAGGTGGCGCCCGCGCTGTTGCCACTCGGCGCCCAGAAGGTCCGTCATCCCATCTACAAATACATCGGTCGGCCCCATCTGCAATCGCTGAATCTCGCGAATCACAGGAAGCACCTGGATGTACCTCTGCTCTTCATCCACACCCCACGGCCCCGGATTCCCGACATACACGCGCTGCAACTGCGTCGCGCTGATGCAATACCACCCCGGCACCAGCGGATGCAGCGGCGTGTGCAACTGCGACATGTAGGAGGGCAGCGCAATCGCGTCGATTCCGTAATAGCCCGGCTGAGCTGACCCAAAATACGCGAAGTAGACCGGCTCAGCCCTGCGCGCCCGCTGTTCGTCCATCCAGCTCTTCAGGCCCGGTAGATCCTGACCCCAGTCCAACGAGCTGTCCACGAGATGGTGATACCCATTGCGCGGCCCGCCCGCCGCCTGATTGAAATACGCCAGATAGTGAGGTCCGATCTGCCATGATTCCACGACATGCCAGCCCACGAGCGCCACAATCACCGCGGACCATGCCCCCGCGGCGCGCCGGTTCGGCAACCTGAAGAACCATGACCCCGCGCCCGCGAGTACAAACAGCGGCAGATATGTCGGCAGAATGTGGCGATGACCGATGTTCAGATTGCTCGTCAGCGCTACCGCCCAGTAGACGACGAACAAGACCCACAGCGGCGTCGTTCGGTAAAACACACCGGGCTCATCGTGACTCCGCGATTCACCGGACCCAACCCGGACCTGACGGATCATCAACGCTCCGATCACCCCCGCGATCAGCAATAACAGCAGCGGAATCGTCGTCTTCACCGCAAACGCATACGGGAAGAACCCACGAAACCCCGTCACGCTGTAACGCCCCCCCAGAAATGCGCTGCGCGCCTCGGCATGCTTCGCCACGTAAGCAGCACCGTAGAGATAAGCATCCGGCAACACGCGCCACGCTCGCAAACGCCTGAAAACCGTCGACCGAAACCCGCCGTCGATCAGTTGATCCTCAAAGTCAAACGCAAAATGATCCACCGGCGCCCGCGATGGGTTCGGGCCCTCGAACCGCAGCCCGAACGCCGCCCAAATCACCACCACTACGATCACCCCCTGCACCAACCACGCTCCGGCCAACACCGCCAACTGACGCATCCATCCCGTCATAATCCACCGTCGACCGATCGTCACTTCCAGCGGGCCACCAGCGATCAACCGAACGATCAACATGATCAACACCATTGGCACGATGAACACGCCCGAGACCTTCGACAGCAACAGCCCGCCCACGACCACGCCACCACCGATCACCGTCCACGGATTGATACGATGCATCATCGCCCACGACACACCCACCGCCGCCAGGAACAGCACCGCCGTCATCATGTCCGACGTGACCAACGCACAGTGCGCCAGCATTGTCGGACTGAACACAAACAGCAGCAGCGCGATGATCCCGCCCGCCGGCCCGAAAAGACGTCGCGCCCAAACGAAGACCAACGCCCCCCCCACCGCCCCGCACAATGCGATCATCGTGCGCGCACACAGCAGCATCCGGGGCAGATCGTTACCCATCTCGTAAAGGAATTTGTTACCAAGCGGCCACTTCTCCCCAGTCAGCCAATATGCGTCCGACCGTGAAGGAAACTTGAAATCGTAATGCTCCTTCGCCCAGTCAGACGGTAGATACTTCAGGCCGTACACCGGCAACGCCGCCCAGCGCTGCGGCAGGTTGCCGTTCTCCGGATGCAGGCGATAGTCATTCGCTGACCAGTAGCTGTAACCAGCCACAAGATGGACGACCTCATCAAACGTATTCGATTTCTCATGCGACGCACCGGCCGCCATCACCACGTAGATGATCAGCAAGACGATCGCCGTCGGCCAGCCAAGCAGCACATGATGGATTAGACGTTGGCGTGACATGGGCGGTCCGTCAGCGTGGCAGGATGGGATCATCGATGCCCTGAATCATCGGCTGCCAGACCGCGCGGTTCAACTCTTCGGTGCCGACGTAATACACCAGAATCGAGTAATTGATCAGTTCCTCCGGCTCACGCTGCAACAGATACCGGCTCAATCGATGCATCCGAAACGAATCCAGCGCCTGGGATTTCTCAATCCATTCATCGGCATATTGCTGATGCAGCAGGGCATACCGCTGTCGGCGATCCCACCCGGCCGCGTCCGCGTCTCGCAACACCGACATGATTTTCTCCGACTGGTAATGCTTCTCGTGAAGACCCAGTTCCCACGACCCGCGCGCGTCCGTGTAGATGCCGTGGATTTGCGTGGCGCTGATGCAGTACACCCCGGGCTCGAGCGGCTCCAGGAAGCGATCCTCGTCCAGGCCGATGTACGGCGGCAGTCGGCGCACGCCCGCTTCGTCATCGATGCCGTAGTAGAGGGGATTGCCCGCGCCGAAATAGGACAAATACACCGGTCCGAAGTTCGGTGTCTCCTCGCGACGCATATCCAGCCAGCGCTTGAATCCCGGAAGATCCTGCCCCCAGTCCAGGGAACTATCCGCCAGATAACGATACCCGTACCGCGGCCCGCCGATCAGCTGATTGAAGTACGCCAGATAATCCGGCCACGTCACAATCGACTCGGCAACGAACAACCCAACAACCAGCATCAACACGCGCCGAATCGCAAGGGGTCGCAGCACAACCCACGCGCCCGCCGCCCCGGCGAGAACGAACAGAACCGGATACGTCGGCAGCAGATGGCGATGCCCGATATTCATATGCGACATGATCGCCACCGGCCAATACACGATCAGCAGCGCCCATAACGGCGCCGTGCGATAGAACGCGCGCGCCACAAATGGCCAATTACCGGTCGTCGCACCACGCTTGTCACGTCGCCACACGCGCATCGCCGCGATCAACGCCAACACCAGCAACACCATCAACGTCAGTGGCGTCTTGATCGCGAACGCCACCGGGAAAAACATCCGGAATCCCGATAGACTCAGTTCACCCGCCAGGAACCCCGGTCGCTCAATCGCGTGTTTGAACGTGTGCGCCATGCCATACAGATACCCCTCCGGCAACAGACGATGATCCAACGTGTACGCGATCACATCCCGCGTCACGCCTTCGTAATCCAGCATCTGCTCCATCGGCTCCAGCATCACATTCAGACCCGGCTGCGGGTCATCGAACATGCTGAATCGGAAACCAAACGCCGTCCAGATCAGCAGCACCACGATCGCCATCTGAATCACCACGGCGCCCACCAGCGACGCGATCCGCAACGCCCGTCCGCGGATCAGCCCTCGCCATGGCCCGATCGCGAACGCCAACGGCTGGCTGCTCAACAAACGCACGCCAAGCAGAATCAACCCCATCGGGACCACCAACACCACCGACATCTTCGATAGCGCCAATCCGCCAATCACCAGTCCTCCGCCGACCAATGTCAAAAGCGAGATGCGATGCATCAATGCCCACAGCGCCCCAATCGACGCCAGCATGAACAGAGCCGAAAACAGATCCGACGTCGCGATCGCACCGTGCGCCAGAAACGTCGGGCTGAAACAGAACAGGATCAGCGAGATCATCCCCCCCGCGGCACCGAACAGCCGGCGTGACCAGCGCCAGACCAACACCCCCATCACCAGCGCTGCGGCGCAGATCATCGCGCGGGCGCTCAGCAACATCGCATCGACGTCGTTGTCCAGGTAGTGAAAGAAGTGCTGGCCCACAGCCCAGTCGTTCGCCGTATGCCAGAATCCCTCATCGTGCGAAGGGAATCGAAACTGAGGCAATCGAACCGAGATCGGCAACCCGACATCGTTCGCCCAATCAGCGGCACGCTGAACAGGAGCGGAAAGGCAGATCGGCAGCGCCGCCCAGCGCTGCGGCAGGTTGCCGTTCTCTGAATGAATGCGGTAGTCGTTCGCCAGCCAGTAACTCGTGCCGCCGGTGATGTGCACCATCTCGTCGTACGTCATCGACTTGCCCGACCAGGCCGTCACGCCCATCACCCAAAATCCACCCAACAACACGGCCGCCGCCGGCCAACCCAGGCACCAGCGCTGCCACGCGGAATCAGTTGGATTGGCCACAGGTGAAATCGCGTTCATGGGCCTGCCGACTCTTCGGTCGTCTGCGACTCAGCCGATCCCGGAACACCCAGGCGCTGCCGAACGATATAGATCGGCCGCCGCTTCACCTCATCGTAGACACGCGACAGATACTGACCCAGCAAGCCCAGACTCATCAACTGTATCCCGCCGATAAACGTGACCACGACGATCAGTGTCGTAAAACCCATCTGCGCCTGTTCGACGCCGAGCAAACGTTTGACGAGAAACACCATGCCAAGCACGAATCCGAACCCACTGATCAACACGCCCGCCCCCGTCATCAGATGCAAAGGCTTGTGCGAGAAACTGAAGATCCCATCCGACGCGTAACGAACCAACCGACGCAACGTCTGCTTCGGACGCCCCGCCGCCCGATCGGCTCGATCGTAATGCACGATCCGCTGGTCGAACCCGATCCAACTCCGCAACCCCGGGAAGAACCGGTTCGTCTCGGGCAACGATCGAAACGCCTCCGCCGCCTGCCGGTTCAGCAATCCAAACACGCCCGTGCGCGGCGCGACCGGGAAATCACTGATCCATTTGAACAACCGATGGAATAGCTCAAACCCCACGCGACGCAGCCCGCGCTCCTGCCGCGTCCTTCGCTCGGCCAAGACAATCTGCGCCCCCTCCCGCCAGGCCGCCACCAGATCCGGGATCACCTCCGGCGGATCCTGCAGGTCCGCGTCCATCACGACCACCGCGTCCGCATCCGCATGCATCATCCCCGCCGAGATCGCCGCCTGATGCCCGAAGTTCCGCGACAGGTCAACAACGCAGAATCGCGCGTCCGCCGCATGCGACTCGCCCAGCATACGCCATGACTCATCGGTGCTGCCGTCGTTCACGAAGATCACCCGCCAGTCGATGCCCTCCATCGTCTCGCAGGCCGCAGTCAGACGGCGCGTCAACTCCGGCAGGTTTTCCTGCTCGTTATAGACCGGGATGATGATCGCGAGATTCACGAAACTTCATTATCACAGAATCCGGCGCGAAACGCGACGACCCCGCCGCCCTTCATCACACCGCCACCGGCGCCCCCGCCTGATCCGCCGACCGAAACATCGCGTCAATCATCTCCACGCTGCGGGCCGCGACCTCCCCCGGCGAATCGTTGCTGCCCGTTCCCTGAATCAATTCAATGAACCGATCCGGCGGCCCCTCACATGAATAAGCCCCCTCGCCATCGGGAATCTCAAAACGTTGATGCCGCCCGTCCCGGCTCCGCAGTTCCAGCTGTTCCCGATTCACATCGATCACCAGCACGCCTTTCTCACCAAACACGCGGACGTCCAGTTGGAACTTATCCGCCTCCGGCAGCGTCCCCGCGCCGGACATCGTCCCGATCGCGCCGTTTTCAAAAATAACGCTCGCTGAGTTATACAGATCAACCTCCGAATTCGGCCGCGTGATCTGTGCGCTCACCTGCTTCGCCCGCAACCCCGTCAGCCAGAACATCAACGCCGACGCATGGGTGAGCTGCCCGTGCGCGTAGCCGCCCCCCTGCGATCGCGTTTGCCACGTCGACACATCAATCGGCAGGACCAGCGCATCCGTTTCGGGCAACGCCAACCCATCCCCCGTGAACAGTCCGATCGTCGGCGATGCCATGTGGCACAGCACGTATTGGACCTCTCCGACCGCACCCTCCATCATCAGACGCTTCGCCTGCTGGAGAAACGGCTTGTAATGCCACCCATACGGAACCAGCAGATGTCGCTCCTGACGCTCGGCAAGCTCCACCAGTTCCCACGCCTTCGCCGCCCGAAGCGCCATCGGCTTTTCGCACATCACGTGACATCCGCATGCCAGCGCCGCCGACGCATGTTCATAATGAAGATGATGCGGCGAGACGACCACCACCCCGTCCAACTCCTGCTTCAACAGCTCGCGATAATCTTCCGTCGCGAACCCGAATCCGAATTCCTTGCGGACCAACTCCAACGTCTCCGCGCCCGGCCGGCACACCGCCGCAAGCTCCACGTCATCGCGCCGTTTCAGCCGCGGAATATGGTTGTCCGTGGCCCACCACCCCGCGCCGATGAATCCGATACGCACTCTTGCCATCGTTTCGTGCTCCTTGATCTCTCAATCCCGCCATCGATACGCCAGCAGTCCATCACGCCGTTCCGTTTCAATTGTCCCGTATTGCACCAGCCTCTCAAGATGGCCCACCAGCGGGAAACACAGATACGCGCTCGCCGCGCCCGGCCACTCGCCCAGCGTCGGCCCCAACACCTCGATCAACTGCTTCAACGTCCGCGCCCCATCCGCCCCTTTCAGCGCATCGGCCAACGCCTGATCCACGCGATCCACGTACGCGCGGCTCTCGCCCAGGAATTCGTCAATCCCCGTCCCCGTGTAGGTCGGATAGTGGCTCGTCAACAGCATCTTCGGCCGCATCTCTCGAATGCGATTCATCGAACCCACGTACGTATCCACATACCGATACGTCGGCGGAAATGCCGGCTTGCCGTTCTTGAACAACACCGCGTTGTACAGCGTCGCGTCCGCGATGATCAATGTTTCACTGCGCGGATCCCAAACACTTAAGTGCCCGTAACTGTGCCCCGGCGTGTGCAGCACCTCCACGCACCAATCCCGCCCCAGCCGCAGCTTTTCACCCCCGCTCACCGAGACGTCGATCGGCACATGCCGCGCCCCAGCCCGGACCTCATTCAACACCTCGTCGCCGTCCACGATCCCGTGGTCAACCGCGAACTCGCAATACCGATCTCCGATCATCCGCTCCACATCCTCGACCATCACGCGATCAAGTTCATGACACATGAACACCGCATCGGGCAGCATCTCACGCACCGCCCCATTCCCGCCCGTATGATCGAAGTCCGGATGCGTGTTCAGGACATAGCGAATCTTGCTCGCCGCAATCCCCGCCGAATCCAAATAGGGCAAAAGCGTCTCACGCACCGTCGAATCGATGCCCGTATCAATCAGTAATGCATGTTCATCACCGACCAACAGGAACATGCAGACGAACCGTTCCCCCAGCGGCGCTTCGATACGATGAATACCAGGGATTACTTCCATGATGACCGTCGCCTCTTCTGTTGAACGATTGACCGACGCAGTCTATGCCCCGGCTGCCTGCCTGTCACCGTGGCCCGAGCATCAGGCCGGATCAACGTCTGCCGCGACCATCGGCCCGTCCCTTGTCGTGACCGTGGTGGAACTCGCCATCCAATACAGATAGCACGTTGCCCCCCGCCCCCGGTCCACCAGCGGCCCACCTGACGAACGCCCGCGCATCTGGTACAAACGTCCCGTTCCTCAGACACCCCGGTGCGCCACAATAGGATCACCCAAATGCCCAAGCCCACCTGCCAAGCCATCCCCAAGACCAAAATGCAGATCGACGGCCCCGTCGGCGATTACGTCCAGGGCGTCAAAGACCATTGGCTCAAAGTCGCCCCCAAGGCCAACCCCGGCATGCTGGAGATGTTTCGCGACCGCGATGCCGCGCCCCTTCGGCAAATGGTCCCCTGGGCCGGTGAATTTGCCGGCAAGTATCTCACCAGCGCCGTCGAGGTCCTGCGCGTCACCGGCGATCCCGATCTCAAAGCCTGGATCAAGACCTTCGTCGATCGTCTCATCAGTCTCCAGGCCGCCGACGGCTACCTCGGCCCCTGGGCCAAAGCCGCCCGTCTCACCAACTCTAATCTTCAGCGCATGCGCACCTGGGATACCTGGGGCCACTACCACGTCATGCTCGGCCTGATCCTCTGGCACGAGGAAACCCGCGACGCCGATGCCCTGAGCTGCGCCGCCCGCATCGCCGACCTGATCTGCCGCAAGTACCTCGGCAACAAAAAACCGCGCCTCGTCGAGACCGGCGACACTGAGATGAACCTTGCCCCCGTTCACGCCTTGTGCATCCTCTACCGGAAAACCAAAACGCAGCGCTACCTGAAAATGGCGATGCAGATCGTCGACGAATTCCCCGCCAAGGCCAAAGGCCGACCCCTCGCCGGTGACTATCTCAGCCAGGCCCTTCAAGGCGTCGAGTTCTTCAAGACCCCCAAACCCCGCTGGGAATCGCTCCACCCCATCATGGCCCTCGCCGAGCTCTACTGGATCACCGGCGAACAGAAGTACCGCACCGCCTTCGAGCAAATCTGGTGGTCCATCGTCAAACTCGATCGCCACAACAACGGCGGCTTCACCTCCGGTGAGCAGGCCCAGGGCGACCCCTACCACTTCGGCGCCATCGAATCCTGCTGCACCATCGCCTGGACCGCCATGAGTGTCGAGATGCTCAAGCTCACCGGCCAATCCGTCGTTGCCGATGAGATCGAACTGTCCGTCCTCAACTCCATCGTCGGCATGCACACCGAGTCCGGCCGATGGGCCACCTACAACACGCCCATGAACGGTGTCCGCTGCGCCAGCGCACACACCATCGTCTTCCAGGCCCGCGAAGGCACGCCGGAACTCAACTGCTGTTCGGTCAACACTCCGCGCGGTTTCGGCATGCTCAGCGCCTGGGCCCTGATGAAAGATGCCGACGGCCTGCTCGTCAATTACTACGGCCCATCGACACAATCCACCAAACTCAAGCCCGGCTTGTCCGTCACCCTCACCCAGGAAACCGACTACCCCCGCGACGGCCGCGTCACCCTGCGCGTCAAACCATCCAAACCCGCCAAGTTCGCGATCAAGCTCCGCATTCCCTACTGGTCCAAACGCAACTCACTCAAGTGCAACGGCCAAACCGTGCGCGGCATCAGGCCCGGCCAATACGCCGTCCTCCAACGAAAATGGAAGCCCGGCGACCGCATCGAACTCGCCCTCGACATGTCCCTGCACGTCTGGACCGGCCAACGCGGCTGCCGCGGCCTCGCTTCGATCTACCGCGGCCCGATTCTGCTCACCTACGACCATCGCTATAACCTTGAACACGCCCCCGTCACCGCCAGACCCAGAACCCGCGATACCGAAAAGTGGAACCCCCGCACGATCATGATGGACCCGCCCACAATCGATCTGACCAAATCCAAGCCCAAACCCGTGAAGTGGGACGACTGGCACCCGCCGATCCTCCTTTTCGAGTTCGCGGCCCAGAACGGCAAGCGGGTCCGCCTCTGCGACTTCGGTTCCGCCGGTGACACCGGCACCCCCTACCGCTCCTGGTTGCCAATCAAGAATACACCCAAACCCACCGACTTCTCTCCGGAGAATCCCCTGCGCAGCGCGCATATATGAGCTTCACCGACTGGAAATCAACGCGCGGAACAATCCCATGATTATGTCTCCCCTCGACTACGGCAGATCCGCCCTTATCGGCACCGACCCCGGCAACGAGGTACGCCTCTGGATCGAATCACGCACGCGCGTCACCGATCCCCAAGCCGGCGCCACTGAGGAATACTTTCAGTGCGCCTCCTGCAAGAGTGAAGACACCTTCGCCAAGCGCGAACTGTTCCAAGAAGACAACTACGACTTCATCCCCGTCTTCGGCCCCGACCTCAGCCTCATATTCAGAAGCTACGCCTACTTCAACCCCAAATACCGTGACACCAGACCCACCAGCAAAATGTGGTCCGGCCCAAGGTTCCATCTTGTCGAAGCCGGTTCCCCCCAGCAACTCCACTCCGATCAGAACGTCCTCGACGCCACCTTCGCCTTCCACCCCATCGTCGCTCAGACCGAATACCATAACCCCGACACGGGCCTCACCGCCGTTATCGAATACCCCGTCAGAACGATGAACACGCGGCGTGACCCTCTCGCCTACCAGGTCGACACCGGCCCCGTCATGTTCGCGGACCTCACCACGCTCGCCGACCGCATCGTCGACCGCCTGCACCTCGCCTTTGTCGCCTTCAACGTCCCCGGCTTCGCCGACTTTGTCATCGAAGCCCCCACCCACATTGGCGATACCAAACCCACCGGCGACACGCAGGTCCACCACTACTCCAAACGCGTCACCGTCGAATCCAAGAACCGACTCTATGCGTTGCTGTGATCAACACCGGTTTGACCTGAAGTGTGGCCGACGGCGGACGTACGGCCACTAATCCTGCTTGCTCCCCGCCACCATAATGCCTAGACCGCCGTCGATCCGAATCGACTGACCCGTGATAAACGGCGCCTTGTCGCTGCAAACAAACAGAATCAACTCCGCGATCTCCTCCGGCTTGCCGATCCGCTTCAGCAGATGCATGTCGATACACTCCTGCACCACCGCCGCCGGATCCGGCGACAATTGCGCCGCGTTGTGCAGCAACGGCGTGTCCACCGTCCCCGGGCAGATCGTCACGCTACGGATCGTCGGGGCATAGTCGACCGCAATGCTCCGGGTCAGTCCCAGCATCGCCGTTTTGCTTGTGGTGTACGCCGCCACCTTCTCCTGCGACACGTACGACTGCACCGACCCCATGTTCACCACCACGCCGCCGCCGCGCTCCTCCATCGAACGCAGCGCATGCCGAGCGCACAGAAACGCCCCCTTTAGGTTCACATCCATCGTGCGATCCCATTCCTCTTCGCTCGTGTCCGCCACCTTGTTGTAGCTCACGATCCCCGCGTTGTTGATCAGATAATCGACGCCGCCGAACGTCGCATTCACCTGCGCGAACGCCGCGTCCACCTCTTGGGTCTTCGCCACGTCGCAATGCACGAACAGCCCCCGCTCTCCCGCGTCAGCCACCGCCGCCTGCCCCGCCGGGTCGTCGATGTCCAGCACCGCCACGTTTGCCCCGTCCCGCAGGAACGCCCGCGTCGTCGCCCCGCCCATGCCCACCGCGCCGCCCGTTACCACCGCCGTCTTACCCGTAAAATCCATGATCGCTCCCTGTGTAAGCTCGCCTGATTCTCATCCCAAACCCCGTCATGTTCAAATAACACTGACGCATCCTTATTCCGCGCCGCTTGCCCCCCGACCCCGCATCCCAGACCATGCTCCCCAGCCACGGAGCCGCCCATGCGCGACACGCTCACCCACATCATCGAACAACTTCGCGATTTCGAAGCCGCCCTCCTCGCCAACACACTCGATTACATCGATTCCACCCCCAGCCACGAACGCTACATGAGCGGTGACATCGCCTCCATCACCCCCGCCCTCGGCCCGACCGTCGGCATCGCCGTCACCGCCCGGATCGATTCCAGCACGCCCGGCGGCGAGCCCGACACCGCCCCCTTCTGGGATCAGCTCAGACACATGCAGGACCTGGACACCCCCACCGTCTGGGTCGTTCAGGCCGTCGGCTCCCGCCCCGATCACGAATGTATCCTCGGCGACGGCATGGCCAAATCCCTTTACTCAGTCGGCTGCACCGGCGTCGTCACCGACGGCCGCGCCCGCGACGTCGCCGGCATGCTCGCCACCCCCTTCGCCGCCTACTGCCGCGGCACCGCCGTCCATCACTGCGCCCTGCGCGTCACCGCCACCAACACCCCCGTCGACGTCGGCGGCATCACCGTCAACCCCGGCGACCTCATCCACGCCTCCACCGAGGGCGTCATCCGCATCCCCCTCAACGCCGCTCAGCAACTCGTTCAACGCGCGCCCCAGATGCGCGCGTTCGAGCACGCCGCCCACGTCCTCCTCCGACGCACCGACATCCCCGTCGAAGAAAAACCCGCCCGCGTCCGCGACCTGCTCGGCGAACACGGCTTCCTCGGCGAAAACTGGCGCGTCTGATCTCCGTCCTGCCCGCGATCCCAAGGCAGGAGGGGTGTCTCGCCCGTCGTCTCCCCGCATTCACACAAGTGCAAATGAAATCTGTCAACCGACGACGTAATCTGCAGTGCCACACGCTTCCCTAATCGCGTCTCACTGTCCCGCTCACCGCACAAACCACCTTACCCCGCACTGCATCTCGATATCCTCGAACGCCAGCGTGTACGGATCGCAACGCCGATACACCACCCGACCGTCCGTCCGCGCGATCACCCAGCCGAAATCCCACCCGCCGCTCGTGTACGCCATCGGCTTGCCTGGCCGCACCCGCACCAGCGGATGCGTGCCCATGATGTAAAGCTGCTTCTCCGTGTAGTAGTAACCCGACCCGCCCTGAATAAACACCTCATGCCGCATCGCCGCGCCGCCATCCTCAGCCAGCGCGTCGCACAGCCCTGAAATCCCCAGCTTCACCGCCGCCCCCTCCGCAAACGCATCAGCCAACTCCACCACTGATCCCGACTGAACGTTTCCGTTTTCATCATGCGCCAGCTTCTCGGTCCAATGGTCGTGCACGCAATACCGATACGTTTCAAAGTCGTAAACAAAATTCGCGCTCGGCGCATTTGTCTCCACGTCCCAACTGTCATGGTTACGCATCTTCGGCATGTCCGGATGTTGCGACACGCTCCCCGCGCCCTGCTCTCCTGCCCGGGACTGCCCATCCAGGTACGGCCGCGCGATCGCCTGCTGTCCATTCTGGTTGTAAAGGAAGAATGACATTGATGATCCCGACACGAACGACGCCGGCAGACTCACCGGCTGGCGCAACCCCATGATCGCGGCCGTCCACGAATCGTCGATCAGATACGTGATGTTGAACTCCGCCACCTCCTTGATCAGTTCCGGGCTATCCGAAGACGTATCGATGTGTTCGTTGTGTTTGAACTCCGTATAGACGCGCAGGTCCGCGCCATTGCCGATCGCTCCCGCCAGCGCCGCCGCGTTACCCGCGATCACATTGCGGTCCGAATCCAGTTGAAGCACCATCTGTCCAGACATGATCATTCCTTCACAATTTCAGAATTGGAGTCGGGACATGCTACGCCGCCGCCATCGCGCGACAAAATCGACACCCCACCGAAGCCCGGTCCTCGTACCGCCAACCACGCAATCCCCACAGAAACAATTGACTTCGGCATCCGTCGGGATAGAATACGTGGATATCCGATTCGGGCATGCCCCGTCAGGCTTTACCGATCGGGACGGCTGACAACGGAAGAAGTAGAAGGATGACAAACACCCGTTTCTCATTGGTGATGATTGCCGCGATCCTTGCGCTGTCATCGGCCGGTTCCGCCGAATTTCGATCCATCGACGGCACCAACAATAACCCCTCAACGCCCTTGCTCGGCGCGGCCGACACGCCCGTCGCAAGATTCGGCTACAACGCGTTCTACCCCGGTGATGGCCTCGGCACCACCATGCTTGAGCCCCCCGCCCTCGAGAACGCCCGCGTCATCTCCAACGCCGTCGACGCCATCTACGATGACCGACTCGATCCCAACGGCCGCCTGATCAACCGCCGCGGCCTCAGCGACTTCATCTGGCAGTGGGGCCAGTTCCTCACCCACGACATGGATCTCACGCCGAACAACCCCGCCAACGGCGTCAACCCCATCGCTGTCCCCACCGGGGATGAACAGTTCGACCCCAACGGCACCGGCGGCGTCACGATCCCCTTCAATCGATCTGACTTCATCATCGATCCCAACACCGGCATCCGTGAACAGGTCAACAAAGTCACCAGCTTCATCGACGCCTCCAATGTCTACGGTTCCGACCCCAATCGTGCCGACGCGCTACGGGCCTTCTCCGACGGCAAACTGGTCATGAGTGCCGGCAATCTGCCGGGCTTCAATACCGCCGGCTTACTCAACGACAGCATGAATCCCACCCTCGCCCCGGCCGACCTGTTCCTCGTCGGCGATCTCCGCGGCAACGAACAAGTCGGCCTCACGACCATGCACACGCTGTTCGCACGCGAACACAATCGCCTGGCCGGTCTGATCGCCGTCCAGCAGGCCGGAACCCTCCCCACCGACCCCACCGCGCGCGACGAGGAAATCTACCAGCGGGCTCGCCGTATCGTCGGCGCCCAGATGCAGATCATCACCTATAACCATTTCCTCCCCGCGCTGATGGAGTTTTGGGCCCCCGATCCACAGGCATATGCTTATTCCGTTTCTATCGATTCAGCCATCACCCAGACGTTCTCCCACGCGCTCTTCCGCTTCGGCCACAGCATGAATTCGCCGAGCATCCAGCTCGTCGAACCCAATGGAGCCAACTCCGGTGAAGTGACACTGGTCGATGGCTTCTTCAATCCCGGATTCCTCGCCAACGACCCGCAGAACATCGACCGCATCCTTCGCGGCCTGGCCTCGCAATACGCCGAGGAAAACGACCTCCGCCTCGTCGACGAGCTTCGCAATCTGTTGTTCAGTCCCCACTTCGGTCTCGACCTGCTCGCCCTCGACGTCCAGCGCGGCCGCGACCACGGGTTGCCCAGCTACAACGAGTCGAACGTCGCCTATTTCTCTTCGGGGGCCCGTCGCCTCAACGTGACCCAGATCACCGCCGATCCCGAGATCCAGCAAGTGTTGACCGATCTTTACGACATCGACCTGATGGCCTCCAATATCGACAACATCGATCTGTTCATCGGCGCCCTCGCCGAGGATCATTTCGTCGGCAGTCTCGGCCTGCTCAGTGCCCGCGTGATTCGCACGCAGTTCGAACGTCTCCGCGACGGCGACCGGTTCTTCTATCTCGGCACCGATGCCGGTCTCTACGATTTCATCGCCGGCGAATACATCCTCAAGGACGAAATCCTCGAGATCATCGATCTCGACACCATCACCCTCGCCCAAATCATTGAATCAAACACCGCCGTCCGCGGACTGCCCGAAGACGTCTTCTTCACCGGCCATGTCGTACCGGCCCCCTCCGCCGCAACCTGGGGCCTACTCGGCCTTGCTTTGGCCTCGCGTCGCCGCATTTCACGTCCGCGACCGGCCTAACCCGCGGCTCCGCAAACCGACCGCCGCCGGCCCCACCGGATTCCATCCCCCAACTCCCGCCCACCCCCTTTACTGGACCGCGATGTCGAGTACAGTATGGGGGTGCCCGCGGATGGGCGGGCATAGCGGTTACTTCACCATCACAAACCGGAGCCAAAGGCCATGACTACCGCCAACAGTGGTTCGACATCCGAGGGTCGGCTGATTCCCCCGCCCGCGGGATTTGCCGACAACGCCCTGATTAGTGACGAGCAGTACCAGCAGATGTATCAGCATTCCATCGATGATCCCGACGGATTCTGGGGCGAGATCGCTCAAGGCTTCGAGTGGTCCGCCGAATGGGACACCGTCAGCGACTGGACCTTCGAGGGAGACCTCTCCATCAAATGGTTCGTCGGCGGTCGCACCAACATATCGGTCAACTGCCTCGATCGTCACCTGGACAAACGCGGCGACCAGACCGCGATTATCTGGGAAGGCAACACGCCCGGTGATGATGCAAAACTCACCTATCGAGAACTTCATGCCGCCGTGTGTCAATTCGCCAACGCCCTCAAGTCACTGGGCGTCACCAAGGGCGACCGCGTCTGTCTCTACATGCAGATGATCCCGCAATTGCCCATTGCCATGCTCGCCTGCGCGCGTATCGGCGCAATTCACTCCGTCGTCTTCGGTGCGTTCTCCGCCGACTCATTGCGTGATCGCATCAATGACTCGGCGTGTAAGATCCTCGTCACGCAGGACACCGCCCTGCGCGGCCCCAAGAACGACATCCCGATGAAGACCAACGCCGACACCGCCGTCGCAGATTGCCCAAGCATCGAGAAGGTGATCGTCGTGCGCCGCACCGGCAACGATGCCCCCATGGACGGCGTGCGCGATCTGTGGTGGGACGAGCTGACCTCCGAACAGTCCACCGACTGCCCCGCCGAGCCGCTGGACTCAGAGGATCCCCTGTTCATTCTCTATACGTCCGGGTCCACCGGCAAACCCAAGGGCGTCCTCCACACGACCGGCGGCTACATGGTCTACGCCGCCACCACCTTCAAATACATCTTCGATTACCACGATGGCGACATCTGGTGGTGCACCGCCGACATCGGCTGGGTCACCGGGCACAGCTACATCATCTACGGCCCGCTCGCCAACGGCGCCACCTCCGTCATGTTCGAAGGCATCCCCACCTACCCCGATGCCGGACGATTCTGGGACGTCGTCGACAAATACAAGGTCACCCAGTTCTACACCGCCCCCACCGCCATCCGCGCCCTGATGCGCGAAGGCGACGATCCCATCAAATCACGCGACCTGTCCTCGCTGAAACTGCTGGGCACCGTCGGCGAGCCGATCAACCCTGACGTCTGGCTCTGGTATTGGTCGAACATCGGCAAGGAAAAATGCCCCGTCGTCGATACCTGGTGGCAGACCGAGACCGGCGGCATCCTCATCACGCCCCTGCCCGGCGCACATACCCTCAAGCCTGGAAGCGCCTCCCGCCCCTTCTTCGGCGTCAACCCCCTCATCCTCCGTGATGACGGCTCCGAATGCGACGTCGGTGAGTCCGGCAAGCTCTGCATCGACCGTCCCTGGCCCGGCATCATGCGCACCACCTACGGCGATCATCAGCGCTTCATTGATACCTACTTCAGCACCTACAAAGGTCTCTACTTCGCCGGTGATGGCTGTCGACTCGATAGCGATGGCGACTATTGGCTGCTCGGCCGCGTTGATGACGTCATCAACGTCTCCGGCCACCGGCTCGGCACCGCCGAAGTCGAGAGCGCCCTCGTTTCCCACCCCGACGTCTCCGAGGCCGCCGTCGTCGGATTCCCCCACGACATCAAGGGCCAGGGCATCTACGCCTATGTCACCCTCAAGCTCGGCGTCGACGATACCGAAGATCTCCGCAAGGCGCTCGTCAAGCACGTCCGCACCGAGATCGGACCCATCGCCACGCCCGATGTCGTCCAGTGGGCGCCCGGTCTACCCAAAACACGCTCCGGCAAAATCATGCGACGCATCCTCCGCAAAATCGCCGAGAACGAACCCGACAAGGTCGGTGATACCTCCACCCTCGCCGACCCCACCGTCGTCGAGTCGCTGATCGACGAACACGCTAAACTCGTACCGTAATCGCGCACGACTGCCTGCCGTCTGAAATCACGCCAGGCCGGTAGCAGACGATTGGTCTGCCAATTTTTGTATGTCCACGCGTCAGGAGCCTCCCATGATCATCCGAAACTGGCAGGACGCCACGCCCTACGTCGGCCATGAAACCGCCATCATCTGGACCATGCTCTCAGAGCAAACCGCGGACGCCGACGGAGCCGTGCTCCAGGGACTCGTCAGTGTCACAAGGCACATGATGCAGGCCGGCAAGTCCGGCGACTATCACGACCACGATGGACTCGAGCAGGTCTACTACATCACCAAGGGACGTGGTGACATGAAACTTGATGGCCAAATCCACCCCGTCAAGCAGGGCGACTGCGTCCATCTGCCCCCCAAATGTAAACACCAGTTGATCAACAACTCCGAGGATTGGATCGAACACTTGATCATCACCGCCCGCGTCCCCGAAGCCTGACCCGCCGGCGACTACGGCCCAAATGCCTGCCCCGTCCGACGCAGATCCTTCGTGATCGAGATCTGACAGGTCACGTAGCGCTGGGCAGCGGAAACCCGCGCGTGTTCAGCGTCCCGGCCGCGTATCCGGGGATCGCGTCACCAATCGTGCCCACAATCAGATTCGCGTGTTCCGCCGTCGTGTCATGCAGGTGACACACCAGCGTCACCATGTCCGTCCACGCGATCTTCAGCGCCTCTTCCCACGTCGCCCCCATCCCCGCCGTCAGGTACGCCGTTGCCGTCTCAACCACCACGCCGCCCGTCGGAAACCCCTCGACCCGATCCACCTTCAGCGTGATCGCCGAATCGATCTCCACCCCCGTGCCCGTTAATTCACCATCGCCCATCCGCGCATGCACGTCCGCCAGATACAGCAAACCGCCCTCCCGCTGTGCCCGAATGTAGACCGTGCTCCCCGCACAGATTGAGTTGTAGTCCATATTCCCCCCGTGATTCCACGCACACCGATGGCCCGACGCCGGCTCCAGTTGAATCACCCCGATCATCGGCTTGACCGGCACGACAAAATCTGGCGGAAAATGCAACATCCCGTCCCGCACCGGAGCAACCGACCGCAAGCTCCCCCGAAACGGCCCGCCGTTGTTGTAATACCCGTAAGGACCCACCTCGATGTCCTGAATCTCAAACGATACCCAGTCCCCCGGCCCGATCCCCTCAATCACAAACGGCCCGCCCGGCCGCGATCCCCGCGGCTCCGTCAACTCCGGCACCACACCCGGATACAGATCGCCGTCCGCCCCGCCCACCGTCTCGATGATCACCGTCTCACCCAGCTTCAATGTCCCCCGCGGCTCACCTCGTGCTGGATCGTCCGGCCCATCGTATAACGGTGTGCGATCGAATCGTCGCATCGAATAACCTCCATCCCGGATTGCGTTATCGCGTTCACGAACCGCCAAGCATCAACTCGACCTCGCCGCTCACACCCGCCACCACCGCATCAAGAATGTGCCCGCCCTTCGCAATCGTCGCACGCTTCGCATTGTCATAGTTCATCTGATCCACGCGAATCCGCTGCGGAAATGCAATCATCGCAAACGACGTCTCAAACTCTCCCGCATGCCCCGCGCTCTTTTCCAACTCAAGATGCTCATCATAAAACGACGCTGGGCACGTCTCCCAATAAGTCACGTACATCACGCCCAGGTCAAGCAGCCGCTGCATCGCCTCCGGCGCTTCACTTTCCAGCTTCGGCTGCTTGTTCCCCCCGTGACCGTTCAGCACCATCACGCGGTTCACCCCAAGTCGACCCAGGCTCCGACACACGTCGTGAACGTACTCCACAAGAACGTCCGCCCGAATCGTCAGCGCCCCGCCCTGACTCATATGGTGCTCCGAGACTGACATCGGCACCGTCGGCGCCACCAGCACCCGCGGCGCGAACCCCACCGCCACGCGCCGCGCGATCTCCATCACGCTCGCCGTATCGTGAATCATCGCAAGATGATCCTGATGCTGCTCGCACGCCCCCAGCGGCACGATCGCCCCCACGACCTCCCCCGACGCAACGCGCGCGTTGAACTCCTTCCGCGTCAGTTCACCGAAATAGACACTGTCATGATGCATGCCGCACCTCCCACGATTGCCACAGACCGTCCTCAATCCCCCCGGATCCGCCCTTCCTTCTGCACACGTTCGTACAGCTTTTCGAACTCCCGCGACCCATCATCCTCCCAAATCTCGTGCCGCATCCCCCGCACCATGCCCTCCTCACCCGGCGGTGACGCAAACGACGGACCGTGATAGACCGTCCCGTTCGGCATCGTCAATGTCCCTACGTGCCGAGGCAACACCGGCGGCTCGCGCGATGCGAACTCCGCCAGCGCCTCCTCATCCACCTCAAAGCCCAGACCCGGCCCATCCGGCACCGGCGAATAACCCTCCACAATCTCGATCCGCTTCGTCGTGATGTCCTCCTCGTATTGATCATCCAGATTCACCGAATGCGCCTCGCACGTTGGCAACACCGATGCGATATGCATCGCCATCGCCTTGCCGAGCGTCCCGGTCTCAAACTGCAACAACGTTTGAACGTTCGCCAGCCCGCACGTGATCCCCTGCGCAAAAACCTTCCCGACCGACCCGCTCAGCATGTAGATATCCGCCGCCCCCGCGACCAGTTCCTGATACCCGCCCAGAGGCGGCACGTGCATGATGATCGGAATCGGCGACTTCGCCCGTAACTTCGGCCAACCGTCCAGATCCGACCGCACCATCGGATCCTCGATGAAGCCCACGATCGGCTCGCGCTCCAGTTCCTTGATGATTGGCAGCACCGCCGCCATGCTCCGATTGCCATTGAAGTCCAAATGAAGCTTGAAATGCGGCGGCGCCACCTCGCTCGCCAAACGCACCTGTTCGTACACGTCGTGATACATGCTCGTGTGCATCTTGAAAACCGTGTAACCCTGCCCCGCCGCACGAAGAATCTCATCCCGAAACACCTCCGGCGTCGCCGGCCGCGTCCACGCCGCCACCTTCACCTCGTCCCGGACCTTCGGCCCCATCAGCTTGTGCGCCGGCACATCCAGATACTTGCCCATCACGTCATACATCGCGCCCGTCAACGCCGTCGCCTCACCGCCCTTGATGAAATCACACGGATCGCAACCGACGTACCGCTCCGCGCTCTTCAGGCCCGGCTGCCCGCCCGGCCGCACCCGCTGATCGCCGTAGCCCACCAGCCCGTTGTCCGTCTCCACCCGATACACCGTGCGGTAGTTGATCCCAAATAGATCAACCATGCGATGCGCATACCGCGCCGCGAGTTTCGGGTATATCGGTAACACGTCAATCTTCGTAACCTTCATGTGATCACCCTCATGCCGCGGACGAGCCACCGTCCGACGGTCGCATCGCTGTCCGCATTCGTTCCAGTTGTTCGCCAATCGGCCGCGCCGTGTTCGTCATGTAATCTCCCGGCTGCGCCGCCACCTTCAACCAGACAAACCGTGGCCCCGGATCACGCAACCATCCCTGTGCCGCCGCCCGCCACGCTTCCAGGTCACCATACGAGCCAACGCTCGTGAACCCCGCTGCCGTCGCCAGCCCCGCAAAGTCCGTGCCCGACCCCGCGCCCGGCGTCCGCTGTCCCCCCGTTACCTCATACAATCCATTATCCAACAGCACCACGCTCAAGTTCCTCGCGCCGCTCTCAACCACCGTGACCAGCGACCCCAGATTCATCAACAGCGAACCATCCCCCGAGACCACGACCACCTCGCGCTCGCGCTGAGCCAGCGCCACGCCCAATCCGAACGGGATCGCGCCCCCCATCGTCGACGGGTTGTAATTGAAATCCAGCACGTCATCACTCAACTCCGGCCAAAGCCGAGCCGACGATTGATTCGTCACCACCACCGACTCCGCCTCCCGGACCCCCGCCAGCACCTCCAGCGCCGGCACCACCCCCATGCCTACGTCATCCACACCATGATTGTCTTGACGATGTGCATTCATGTGCTGACCGGCTTCGCCAACACTATACACTGCCCCACGCACACTGTGATCGTGACCCCGCCGTCAATCGACTCGATTCACGCCACTTCGACCCCATCAATCACATAGTTGACAATCCCAATCTCGTGCATCAAATCCCCCCCCGCCTCCGCGGCGGGCCGATCGTTGCGATTCCATCCCGGAAATGCCTCCACGAACGGATGCATGTGCTCGTAATGCCTGGTCAGCAACGGCTGATACGCCGCATGCGCCAGTTCCCGCATCGGGCCCGACAGATCACGCGCCTCAGCCGGCTTCCCGTCCGGTCGATCCACAATCATCGCGAACGTCTGATCGCACCACACCCATCGCCCATCCAGATAGACCTCCGTCGTCGCATGCCCGCTCCTCGTGTTCTGATGAAACAGGAAACACATCCGCGCCGGAATCTCCATCACCTCGCACAATGCGATAAACACCCGCGCCTGCTCGTTGCACCAGCCGCGCCCCGATTCAATCAGTTCCTCTTCGCTCAACCCCCGATCACCCGGCAGCGGGCCTTCGGTATGCGGATGTCGCACGTTCGCGATCACCCACCGCGCCGCCTGATCCACCCGCCCGCGCGCCGTGTCGGCGTCGAACCCCGCCACGATCTTCTCCAACTCCGGACGCGACCCCGCGCGATATTTCACCCGCGTCGGTGAATAGCTCGGCCCGTACAACGTCCCCTCCGTCGCATCGCACAGTCGAACCATCCCCTGCGTCTGTGCACGGTCAATACCTTTTACCGGCGTGTTGGCAATGGCCTCATCATTGTTTCCGCCGAAACCCTTGCCGATGTAAGGCGTCAGATCAATCTCGTTGCGCTGATTGGCTGTAGTCATAGTGCGAATATTCTAGACTGCCCGCCCCCCCGCGTCTGCCCATGCGCCTCGCCCGACGGCGCTCCTCAATCGATCGCGAGTTTTACCGTCCCGCTGCTATCGGCCTCCTCCGTCACGCCACCGTATCGCACGCTCACCGGGAACCGCCGATCCGCCGTGAACCCGAACGTCGCCTTCCCGTCTCCCCGCTCGATCGTCACCGACAGCTCTCCAAACGGTGTGAGGATCATCTGCTCCGCCGGCCAATCGTCCGGTCGTCCCACCAGGTCCAACGCAATCCCATCGTCCTCCCGCCGCGCTCCCGTGATCATCACGTCCGCATACCACGGATTCACAAGAAACATCGCCGGCCGCGTCTCATCGAAATACGGCACATCCCAACTGAATTTGGCCGCCGCGATCTTCGCCCAACCTTCCTCAATCAACGACGAATCGTCCGCACTGAACCGCGGCCACTCCGAATAAAGCCGAATCGCCGCCATCACCCACAAACCCACGAATGCATCACTCCACTCCGCGCGATGCTGACCGTAGTTGCTCGGAAACAACTCCACGTCATCCCGGTTGTAGTGCGCGTGGATCGGTCGCATGACCTGACGAATCGCTTCCACGCCCGCCTCATCGCCGTACTCCGACATCGCCGCCGCCGCTTCCAACAGACTCGCGAACGTCACCTCCGTCATGTAAAGCGACGCGTGGAACCCCGGGTGAGGCCCGCCTCCGATCTGCCCGCCCACATTTCCCCGCGATTCAATCAACACCCCATTCATCCGCACGAACTCACGCACCCGCTGCTTCGCTTGCTCCGAATCAAAATAACGCGCCATCAGCGCCCAGCTCGCCACCTCAAAATTATCCCGCCCCACCGTGTTGCGCGGCCAGTTCGCGCGGAACCACGCCCAATACACCCCCGCCACGTTCTCCATCGTGTCCAGCAGATGTGGATCCCCCGTCTCCAGGTACGTGAAGATCAGATCGCGGAATTTCGTGTAAGCACACGTCTTCCACCCGAACCCGCCGAGGTGCTGCCGCACCGTGAAATCACAGTGATCCACGTGCAGATCGTTCCAGTAGTGCCCGAACTCCAGCGCCGATTCAAGCAGCTCCGCCCGGCCCGTCAGATAGTAATTGATCATCAGCCCCGTGCCGGTTTCGCCGTCGCCCGTGATGTCCCCGTACCCCGCGTCAAACCGCCCCCGCCGCAGCTCCTTCTGAATCTGACTCGAAACGTTCTCCGCGAAGTGATGGAACCGTCCCCGCACCGGCAGGAATCCATATCCCCACGGCTCCCCACACTCCGCATACCACCACGCCGGCGCTCGATACCGCGCCACCACCGGCGCTGCATCCGCCAAACTGAACTGAAATCGGAACGTCCGCCCGTAACCCACCGGCCACTCATAACGCGGCGTGTCATCCAACCACGGGTTGTACGTCCGATTCACCGGATACCACACCAACTCTCCGTCGCCCACCACCAGTCGTCCCGGATCTTCTGCGCTGCACAGCGTCGCCGAATCTTCGAGATTCAATTCCAGCCCGCCGATCTTCTGTCGCATCCCGTCCTCAGGTAGCGCATGCTCTCCCGCCGCCGCACCGCTCAGCCCGTCACCGTAGATACGAACGAACGGCAGACCGTGAAACGGATAACCCTCGATGTGCAACCGGCTGTTGAAAAAGTGCGCCGACACCGACGCCACCCCATGCGCGAACAGCACGATATACACGTCCGCCCACAGATAGGTGTCGCCGTTATAGATCACGCCCCCCACGCGAATCCCTTGCGCCGCCGAGTTCGCCCACAGCGGATCCACCATGACGTTCTGCCACAGATGCGTGTCGCTCCCGTCCGGCCCCGTGGCCCCACACTGGATCGCGATCGTCCGCCCGCCGAACGTCAACTGTGCCGCGCCTTCAATCCGCGTGCAATCCTCCGGCGGCACCCCGATCAGATCCGCGATCTGAGTGAACGGATGATGCTTGAAATCCAGCTTCTCAAGCGTCACGATCGCTTCATGCGACCACGCATCGCTCGGTTCCGCCGTCGACGCCCCGCGCTTCAGCGACAGCGTCTCCGGCGCCCCCGCCTCATCAACCACGTACACGATCGACCGCCGCGCCGTCACGTCCCGCTCCCACCAACCCACCGGCTGCATCGCCGCGCCCGGATGGTCCACCGCCAGATCCGCCCCGCCGTCACGCGGCAAGGGTAGCGAGATCATGCCCACCGTCGCCTCCGCCGGACCGGTCCGCTCCAACGTCAATTCATCAATCAAATGCGCCACGGCTCGTCCCTTTCACAGCAAGGATTCCGGGCACCGTAGCGAGCGGCCCTCCATTGTCAATGCCCTCGACACTTGCAGGACGATCACCTCCTGCCGTATCCTCGACCGCGAGACTCAACCACGCGACTTGCCGCCCCGAGGTCACCATGCTCTCTCACACCGAATTGCTCCAACTCAAGCGATGGAACACCCCCACCATCTACAATGGCTGGGAACAGATTACATCGCACAATCACCGTCAGGACGCCTTCAACCTCGACGAGACCCATGACTTCATGCCCCAGATGGGCCCCATGGTCGGATACGCCGTCACCGCCGTCATCGAACCGTCCAACCCCGCCCACAAGGCCGCCACCACCCATCGCGGCGAGGCCTACCTCCGCTACATGCTCAACGCGCCCGGCCCCAAGATCGTCGTCGTCCAGGACCTCGACCACCCCCGCCTCGTCGGCAGTTGGTGGGGTGAGGTCAACGCCAACACCCACAGAGCTCTTGGCTGCGTCGGACTGATCACCAACGGCACCATCCGCGACATCGACGAGATGACCAACGCCGGCTTCAAGGCCATCGCCGCCCGTCTTTGCGTCGGGCACGCCGACGCCGCCCCCGTCCGTTGGAATTGTCAAGTCGAAGTGTTCGGCCGAAAGATCCAGCCCGGCCAGCTCATCCACGCCGACAAGCATGGCTTCCTCGCCATTCCCCCAGAAGACGAAGCCGACCTCCTCGACGCCGCCGTCTTCATGGATCAAAACGAAACTCAGTCCGTCATCCCCGCCGCACGCGGACCCGCCGGCCGGACCAACGAACAGCTCATCAAAGACATGATCGACGCCCGCAAAGCCTTCGGAGCGGCCGTCAAAGAAAAGTTCCAGGGACAGGGAGAGTTCTAACTCACTTCGCCCACGCACGCCTCCCTCAGTTCACCCGATGCCCCGCGATGAAGTCCGTATCCACCTCCACACCCAGCCCCACCCCCGTCGGCACGCGCACCGTCCCATCATCATCCAGCCCGATCGCGCCACCACAAACCCCGCGCGTTAGCCCGCTCTGCGCCACGTTGAACTCCACGTACAGTGCCCGCTCCAGCGTCGCGATCAGATGCAGACTGTACCCCGTCAACAAATCCGTCAGCCAACTGTGTGGTACCAGGTCGATCCCAGCCGCGTCCGCCATCGTCGCCACCCGCCGCGCCACCGTCATCCCGCCGCACCGCGACAAATCCGGCTGCGCCACATCCACGCACCCCTCTTCGATGAACCTCTCGAATTCCCACACCGTCGCCACCTGCTCTCCCGCCGCGATCGGCACCCCCGCTTGCTCGCGCACCCAGGCGTAGTCCTCGAACAGTTCAGGATGGACAAAATCCTCCACCCATCCCACGTCATATGACTCAAGCCATTCGCACATCGCCAGATTCGCTTCCCGCGACCGCATCCCCAGCGTCGGATTATCCCACCCCGATCCATACCAGCCCGGGTCAACCAATAAGTCGCGCTCCGCGCCGAGTCCCTCGCGCGCCGCCGCCACCAGTTCCCGGTCCCGCTTCTCATCCGACCCAAACACACCCCACCCGAACTTCACCGCCGTGAACCCAAGCTCCACATACCGCCTCGCCGCCGCCGCACACCCCTCCGGTGTCCGCCGAAACAGCGTCGATGCATACGCCCGCACACGCTCCCGCCGCTTCCCGCCCAACAGTTCATACAACGGCCTGCCTTCGGCCTGCCCGCGAATCGACCACAAACAATTGTCAATCGCCGACATGCACTGCATCACGATCCCCCGCCGCCCGTAGTAGTTGCTCCCGATGTACATCTGCGTCCAGCAACCCTCAACGTCCAACGGATCGCGCCCAATCAGTAACCTGTCCAGCGTTAAGAATCCCGTGACAGACATCGATCGGCCGTTGATGATCTCAGCCGCTGCGGTCGATAGCGTCTCCACGTCGCTGTAACCCGTCAGCCCCTCGTCTGTCGCCACGCGCACGATCACCTGCCAATCCCCCTGATCCACCGCCTCATCCGCCCCCGCCGCCGACCCATACACCTCATCGCCCTTGAGCAGAATCGCTTCGACTTCCGTGATCTTCATAGCACCATCCGTTCAGTTCAGTTTCACACACACCGATGCCCGCCCGCGACCATCGCCCCATGCCCGCCCCCCGTCAAGCCATGCACAACGCCCCGCCCGCCGTTTCGCCCTGCCCGCAACGACCCCGTCTTGACTTGCCCCCTGCCCCAGCGATACTGACCTGTCACCGGGCACGCATCCCTGCGACATCGCGGGCAAACACCCGCCTCTTATCATGAAACGATTGCGCGTTCGGCGTGATCGACACGTACCCCCGACCAGATCATTCGCAAAAGGCGCATCACCATGATCGTGTACGGATCGAGAATGTACGGACGCAAGAACGTCGTCCGCGGTTGGGGCTACTGCGAACACTGCGGCAAATACGGCAAGAACACCAGCTGCAATGCCCGCAAGTGGGGACATCTCTACTTCATCCCCCTGATCCCCGAGGGCCCGCGCGTCCGCGTTATCAAGGACTGCGCCAAGTGCTCCAACGGCGTGTCCATCCCCGAGAGCAACGTCCCCGACGTCCTCAACGACATGCGACGCACCAACGAATCCGCACTCGCCGCGCTCGGCGCCGGCGAGACGCAATTCAACGACGACGGCACCATGACCCCCTGCGCCGAAGTGTTGGCCGGGTCCATCGAAGCGCTCTACTGCCTCAACGCCGCTGATTACGCCGACTCCATTCTCGCATCCCTGCAGGAACACAATTTCACCTATGCCCATCAACTCGCCCTCGGTGAGTTACTCGAATTCAAAGGCAATCTCGACGACGCCGCCGAAGCCTACTGGAAAGCCGCCGAAGCCGAGCCCTCCGACGCATACCCCCTCATCGCGATCGGTTCCACGCACATGAAAAGAAACGATCCCGCTGGCGCCGTGCCCATCTACGAAACGGCACTGGAGTTGTCCGAGAACAGATTCCCCGTCCTCCAAATCCTGCTCAGCGTCTACAGCATGACCAACGACCACAACAAAGTCGTCGACACCTACGAAGAATGCTTCGAGCTTGTCCCCGAACTCACTCAGGACAAGAGCGTCCTCAAGGATTACCGCAAAACCTGCAAGAAAGCCGGTAGAGATCCCGCGCATAAGTAATCGAGTACTCGGACGCGACCGACATGCCACGCCGCCCCTCAACACAATCGCCACAACCTTGGCGCACCTCATGCCACGACTCATCGTGCCTACCGTCCCCGTTGACACATCTCGACCCACGCCCTCGGCGTATGTCGAGGCGTCAAGGGGTCCCGTCACCCAACGGCTGAAGAACGAACGAGGACAACCCAATGGCAATCAAGATTGAAGCGATGGGTCAGTCGATCAAGATCCACAAGGCCTTTGTGTCAGGTCGGGACCGTGTCACGGTGGACGGCCAGACCGTGTTTGAAGGCAAACTGACCCCGCAGACCGTTCAAACGTTTGAAGTTGGCGAACGACAATACACGCTCGAAATGAGAACCGTCAGCAAAATGATCGGTGCCATCGTCATTCATCTGAATGTATCGGAGAACGGCGAACTTAAGCATTCGGCCATCTATGATCAATCCGGGAAACCTGTGGAAGATGAATCGCAATCCAAGTCCAATGCCGCCATGCAAATCTGCCTTGCGGTGGGTGCCGGCTTGGGCGTAGCCGTGATGCTGACATTGAATATGACCACCGGCGTCGTGCCTGGCGGCGCGATTGGCGGCGCGATCGGCGCCGTCCTTGGCGCGTTGGTCGGTGCCGGTGTCGGCGGGTTGATCTTTGGGAAACCCAAACAGTAGGAATGTTCCCCGGACCATGTGGCTTCTGTCCACCCCCCTTTCCCCACGATCATCCCTGCAGAATCGACCCCGTCGTCATAGGTCAACCCCATGCCCATCGAGCTCTACTCCGGTAAACACCTGTTCATCGACGCACTCAAAACCGAATACGACGCCTATGACGAGCAAATCCTCCCCCGACTCCACACCGGCGGCCCCGTCACCATCGATAGCATCCTCTGGGACGGTCGCATCATCGATCCCGATGCAGACGACCCCGATACCCTCGCACTTCGCCAACTCAACGACAAGATCGCCGCAGATCGACGCGTCGATTCAGTCATGCTCGCCCTGTCCGACGGCCTGACCATCGTCCGCAAACGTTGACCATACTCGCTCGCCAAATCCCCGTCAGCCGACATACCGATCCAGGTCGCGCAGCGCCACCACCGTAAAGTCATTGTCGCGCAGATGCCCCACATATCGCTCGAAGTCATCCGGGGCCGTGTTCACCCACGCATGATCCAGGTCCGGCACGCCATGAAACGTCAATACCGCAACGCGCCCGTCACGCGCCTCGTCCAACGCCCATTGAAAATCATCAAATCCCCAATGCGGCCCCGACGCCCCCGTCGTCGGCACAAGCAACGGATCGTGGACCTGTGGATCGTACGCCGGACCCCGCCCGCCATCTTCATCATATTCATACTCCGGCTCCGTCCCCCGCCGCGCGAAACGGAACCCCCGCGCCTTCACCACCGCCACCGCCTCCGAACAGTGGTTGTAACCCGGATAGCAAAACGTCCTCGCCTCGGTAATCCCGTGCTCGGCGAACCGCCGATCAATATGCTCGATATCCTCGCGCAGTTCCTCCGCCGATTGCGTCACAACGTTCCGGTGCCGCCGCGTATGATTGCCGATCTCGAATCCATCGGCATCCAGTGCCGCGACCTCCTCCCAGGTCATGTAACGCTCCTTATCCTCGCGGAATCGCAAGCCCTCCGTGATATAGAACGTCGCATTGAACCCGCACGACTTCAGCAACGGCGCCGCGAACGTGAACTGAGATTTGGGCCCGTCATCAAACGTCATCACCACCAGCCGGTCAGGAATCGCTTCGGCCATCGCAAGTCCCCAATATCCACGAACACAAACGGATCGGTCAGAATCATAGTCCGAATCATCACGACCTGTCATCAACGCCCGATCGCCGCGAGATATGGTCAAATCCTGTGGATGAGTGATGATCAGGCGGCTTTCTGTTTTTCGCCGTCGGTAAATCTCACGCCGGCGATCACGTCGGGGATCAG
>NYZD01000058.1 GCA_002685935.1 Planctomycetaceae bacterium
CGCATCCATCGCACCGAGCGCCGCCCCCATCCGGTCCGCCATCGAGTCCACAAACCCCCAGTCCATCCCCATCCGACTCACGTCCAGCGTCAGCCCGATCGACGCACACACACAAAGATCACGTCGGTATCGCTCCCAGCTTCGCATATCGGACATCGGATCCGCCTCTCGCTCTGCGCACACGGATAAACCCATCAGTCGCTCCCGGTCACCCCGCAATCCATCTGACATCACAAACTATCGACCTGATCGCCCGGTCGACCGTACCGCTTGACGACGACCCCAGACGCCCCTCAGTTCGCACCCCCGCGCCGCACCCCTCAGACCTCCTTCAGCGGCCCGTCGTGCCTCAGAAACGCCGCCACCGCCGCCTTCGCGCTATGCACTCGAATCGTCAGATGCGTTGTCCGCGACTGGCCGCCCCGCAGCGTCCGCGCCGCTTTCGGATCCTTCCCCTTGCCCCACGCCGTCCCCACCAGCGGCTCCATCCCTAACACATAATGACCCGCATCAAAATTCTGCCACAACAGATGCTGCGGCAACTCCTTCGCAGGGAACTCCAGCTCCACCGCGATCCCCAGCTTCGCGTTCACCAGCCCAATGTGATTCAATCCCCGGCTGTCCGGCCGCGGCGTGCACAGCATGCCCCGATAATTCCCCGCGAACGCCTTCGTCGGCGCGATCACCTTCTTGAAATCATTCACGTCCTTCGGCACCGGCGCCGTCTGCATCTCTGCCGGCCAAAGCTCCGCCTCCCCGTTCAGCACGATCCGCGCCCCGGCGTCCAGCAGCGGCCACCCGAAATTACAGTGGTACATCAACGCGTGATCCACCACCTGCGGATGACGATTCGTCGTCACGTCCGTCAGCGATATCGTGTTCTCCCCCAACGTAGAACGAATCGTTCGATGCATCTCGAGGTTTGGCCCGAACATCCGAGTATCGAATATCCGCGCCGCGATCGACATCTCCATCCGATTGTCCCGCGGATCGGGATTCACAATCGATTCCACCGTCGCTGGCGTGTTCGAGTGCCGACCGTGCAGATTCGTCACCGTCCCGTCCGGCTCCTCCCGCGGATGTCCGATATGCTCCGGACCGCACGTCGTCATCAGCCCCCCCGGCCAACCCACCAACCAGTCCTGACCCACGTTGTAGGCATGTGACGCCGGCTTCATCCCGCTCGAAGACAAAAACGCCAGGCTGTGCTGATTCAACGCCGCGTCCACCAGGTCCGCCCCCCGATCCAGCGACACCGTGTACCGCAGCCCCCCGCCCGTGTTCACATACGCCACCCGCACCCCCCGTGACGGCCCGTCGTCCAGCAGCGCCGTCTGGATCCCCCCAAGCTGGGCCGGCTGAATGAAACGATCTAAAGGATACGAAGTCTGACGCTTGGATCTGGACTTAGCCATGGTCGGGTGCCTCACGCTTGCGGGGTGGGATTCAACGCGCGACGATTATAACCCACCACCCGTGCCGTGTGAGCGCAGAAAAACCCGACGGCGCGTCAACGCCGTCGGGCCTGGGAATTTGAGTTGGCCGCGATCAGGGCCCTGGGCTTTAGCCCAGCAGAGCCAGCACGTTCTGCGGGTTCGCATTGGCGATGGCCAGGGCGTTGGTCGCCGCATTGACCAGGATCTGCGAACGCGTCAGTTCGGCTGTCTCATTCGCGAAGTCCGTATCGCGAATCTGACTCTCGGCTGCGGACGTGTTCTCCAAGGCCACGCCCAGCGACCGGATCGTCGCCCCGACCGTGTTCGTCTGGAACGCACCCAGACGCCCACGGAGCGACGAAACCTGGCTGATCACATCGCGAACGATGAGCTGAGCCAAATCAACGTCGCCGTTGCTGACGTTGGCAGCGCCCCCCGCCGCGAGCAGACTCAGTCGTCCGTTCGTATTGGAACCGAGCTGCGCCGTCGTCACCGAAGGCAAACCGATCGAAACCTTGCCCGCCAGATCGAGCTTCGGAGAGAGCTGGAAGTTCGCCCCGCCGCCGGTGATCTGGAACACCGAAGTCGCGTTGTCCGTGTTCAGCGTGCCGCTGATCGTCACTTCAACGTCCAACTTCGAAGACGAAACCCGGGCTTTCAGGCCGTCCGTAGTGGCCTGTGTGCCGTTGATGTTGATGACCGCATCGCGGCCAACATCTTTTACCGTTGAATCTGTGCCTCCAACTGAGTAGGCATCTGCCGTCAGTCCGATCGAGCCGTCAACCTCAGTGACGCTCACGAACTGCGAGCTGCCGAACTCAGAACTGTTCAGCACGATGATCGCACCACTCACGGCCGCACTCACGCCCGTCGCCGCGGTGAACGTGTTGACGGCGTTCGCCGCCGACGTCAACTGAGCGTTGCTCGTGAATGTGAATTGCTGAACGCCCTTGTTGCCGGCGACCTCCAGCGTGATCGAGCCGTTGCCGCCTGCGTTCAACTGACCCGCCGCGGCGCCGTTACCGGCCGAAAGGAACGCCACGGCCGTCTGAGCACTCGTCTGCACATTCACCGTCGTGCCGATGAAGGCCCCGTTGGCGATGTTCGCGGCATTGATGTTGACCTCAGCCAGCTCCGTACTCGTGATGTTCGAAGTGGTGTAGTCAAACGTGCCGTTCAGCAGCTTCGTGCTCTGGAAGCTCGTGGAGTTCGCGATCCGGTCGATCGTCTGAAGAATCGAATCAATCTGAAGCTGATTCGCTGCCTTCTCTTCAGAACTCAGACCGGCGTCATTGGCCGTCTGATCGACCAGCGACTCCAACTCGATGAGCAGAGAGCTGACTTCGGTCAGACCGCCTTCAGCGATGTTCACGACCTGCTCGGCACGTTCGCCGTTGCCGATCGCCGCGCTGATCGCCGCCTTTTCCGAACGCAGGTTCTCGCTGGCAATCAGGCCCGCTGGATCGTCCGCACCGCGGTTGATCCGAAGACCCGTGCTCAGCCGTTCCAAACTCTTCGTCAGAGCCTGGTTGTTCTGGCCAAGCACGCGTTGCGCCAGCAACGACGAGACATTGGTGATGATCCGACTCATGTCATTTCCTCCGTGAACACCCTTCTAAAGCCCTTAAATTGATCGCGGCCCCACGGGCCGATTTCCCACAACACTCAGACCTATCGATCCAAAATACTTCCGACTTCTTTAAACATTCCCTGAACTGCCTCAATGCACCTTGGTGACCGGGACCTCCTGTCCCGGCTCACCCGCGGCCGATGCCTCACACGACTACGGCCTTAGCGATGTGTATCGGTTGCGCCGACCGGACAGTTAATCAACTTCACTTCGCCGCCAAACTTTCTTTCCCCCCGCATATCAGACCAACACCACCCGAATTCGGCCCTGGCGCTATCACCAGCGAGGTTCTACCCCCGATCACGTCGACCCCTCACCCATCCGCCCACCCGGTAACCCAACACCGCCGGGAACATTGGCAGCCGCCGTCACCTCACCATCAACCCTCCCCTCGACCGCCGTCACCCCTCATCAACCGTCCCTCGGTTCATAAAAAAAGCAGGCCGCCCGCTAAGGCGACCTGCCCAAAGTCCGAAATCATCGACGCCGATCAACCGCCGCGCTGCCTTATCACTACTGCAGCAGCGCCAGCACCGACTGCGTCGAACTGTTCGCCGTCGCCAACACCGACGTCCCCACGTTCACCAGCACCTGAGCCCGCGTCAGCTCCGAAATCTCTGCCGCGAAGTCCGTATCCCGTATCTGCGATTCGCTCGCCGTCACATTCTCCAGCGAGATCTGCAACGACCGAATATTCGTCTGCAGCGTGTTCAACTCGAACGCGCCCAGCCGCCCACGCGTCACCGACACCTGATTGATCGCCGCATCTATAATATTGCTCGCCGCCGCCGCCTCGCCCGCCACCAGCGAGTTCGGACCGCCGCTCACGATCGAACTCAAGAACCCCAGTTCCGAACCCCCCAACTGCGGCGACGCGATCGATTGAATCCCGAAACTGATCTGCTGGCTCGTCTGCACCGACGGGCCCAACTGGAACTTCGCGCCGCCCCCCGTGATCGAGAATGTCCGCACTCCCGTCGTCTGCGCGTACGCATCCGATAACGCCAACTCAAGATTCAGCGTATTGGTATTCAGCTTCACCGTCTTCCCGTCACCCAACGCCAGCGTCCCATTCACCAGCGCCAGTACGTCCTCTCCCGTATCCCGCTGCAGCGCCCCCGTCACCCCCTTCGCCGAGTAGGTATCGAAGAATGTCCCCGGCGGCGTCGACAGCTTCTCCACCGACACAAACTGTGACGAGCCGAAATCACTCGAATACACGCTGATCCCCGACGTGAAACTCCCGTTCACCACGCTCGCATACACCCCCGTCGAGTCCGTCACCTGGTTGATCGCGAACTGCACCGCGCTCAGTCCGGTATTCGACACGAACTGAAGCACCTGCACCCCTCGATTACCCGCCACCTCAATGCTCACCGAACTCGTTAGCGCCGCCGAGCCCGTCGACAGGAACAAACTCGCCCGTTGCGCCGAGCTGATCACTTCCACCGCCACCGGCGCCGTCGCGTTCGTCCCGAACGTCGCCTGGAAAATCCGCACGTCCGTCAACGCGCTCGTCGGCACGCCTGACGTCACATAATCCAGCGACCCGTTCAACAGCGACAGCCCCGCGAACGTCGTCGTGTCCGATATCCGCGTGATCGACGCCACCGCATCGTCCACCTGAAGCTGATTCGCCTGGATCTCTTCCTTGGACAATCCGCCCGAGTTCGCCGCCTCCACCGCCAGCGACTTGATCGTCGTCAGCAGGTTCGCCACCTCAGCCAGCGCCGCCTCCGCCGTCGCGATCACGTTCGTCGCCCGCTCGGAGTTGTTGATCGCCTGGCTGATCCCTTCGATCTCACTGCGCAGCCGCTCCGAGACGATCAGGTCCGCCGGGCCGTCCGCACCCCGATTGATCTTCAGACCCGTGCTCAACCGCTGCAGCCGCACCGTCAGGTCCTTGTTGGCCTCAGACAGACGGTGTTGCGCGATCAGCGACGAAACGTTCGTGTTAATCCTAGCCATGACAATCCTCCTTGATTGTGGCTAAGTGCTCGCCGGGACGACGACCAAACTGATCCATCGCGAATTCCCGGCACGGGTCCATGGCCCTATGGGCCTGACGTAACACAGCAACCGCCGTGCCACATACATAAATTCCTTTTACGTCCCGCCGGATTCCCTGCCCGGGCCGGGACGTTTGATCTTCGCATTCGACAGATCATCCACGTCGATCTTCGACGCCTCACGATTCTCACGCTGAATCGCCTCGTAAACTTCTTTACGGTGGACCGGCACGCTCGTCGGGGCCGTAATCCCCAATCGCACCTTGTCCCCGCGGATATCGACGATGGTGATTTCAATATCATCGCCGATCATGATCGTCTCATCGCGCTGACGTGAGAGTACCAGCATGATCCAGACTCCTTCCGTGGGCCTGAACTGCACGTGTCAGCCCGCATCACTGCGCGAGCCGCCGGCATGATGGTCCGGTCAGCAACTCCGCTGACCCGCTCAATCCAATTCGCTCGGCAACAATTGCGCATCCGGCGCAATCCCTGCCGCTTGTTCACCGCTAGGCGGACGCCGCCGCCACCCCCGCCGTCAACTCCACCAACGGCACGCGCGTGTCATATCGCCGGTCCGCCAGCACAATCTGACGGCCCGTCCGCTGCGTGCTGTGAATCACCAATGGCCCCAGCAAATTCCCCGTCAGCCACTCACCACGCTTGTTCACGATCACCATCACCTGCGCGTCGTCCAGCGTGTCCAATCCCAGCTCCGCCAACTGCTCGTGCTTCAACGCCACCTGGTAATCGCTGATGAACAGACTCGGGTCCGTCACCACAAACGCCAGATCCGGATCATCCAGAGACTGAAGCCAGTAGAAATACTCGTCATCCGTCGGCTGTAACAATGCGTATTCCGTGTGCTCTGCGAACCCCAGCAAACCCTTCTCAAACGTAATCACGCGATGCTCATCCACGTCCACGGCTCCGAACCTTGAAGTGTTCACGACCATGACACGATCCTTTCAAGCGGTCATCCATCCTGGATACAACCCGGCGCATCTCACCGGGCGGGCGACGTCCTGTCGCACCCGATCGGCGGCGTGACCGCTCACCCGCCGATCCCAAATCAAGCGGCAGCTTCAGCTACCGCAGGAAATCCAATAGCGTCAGTTGCAGCACCTGCTGAGCCGTCACCAGATTCGCTTCCAACTGCTGCTGCAACTGACTGAAACGCGAAATCGCTTCCGTGTAATCCGTGTCTTGAACATCCGACAGCAACTGACGTGCCTGAATGTCACGATTCGTCAAACGATTCTCTTCCGCCGAAACCCGACGCGATCGAACCCCCACCTCCGCTCGTGTCGTCGCGATCCGTTGCACGTCCAACTCGATCGCCGTCCCCGCCGCCGTGATCAATTGTGTGTCATCCGTCAGCAATCCCTCACGCAGCATCATCAGGTGCGTGAACACGCTCTCCGTCCGCACCGTCGCCTCGTCCGTCCCCGCGATCGTCGTGCCCGCGCCCACCCCGGCCGCGATCCCCAGATGCTCCGCCACAAAACTCAGATTGATCGACCCCGCCGTAAAACTCCCCGCCCCCGCCGTGTTGTCCGTCAGCTCCAATCCGTTGCCGTCCGCCGCGAGCCCCACCGCGAAGTCCACCCCCAGCACCAGCCCCGCCGCCACCGCCGCGTTCTCGATCGCCGTGATCGCATCGCCCACCGTCAACGCGCCATCCAGATCCACCTCAAAATCACGCGCCGAATCGTGCAGCGTCACCCGCAGATCCGTCTGCGTACCCCCGTTCGTCTGCACCCCCAGTCCGTGCCGAAACGTCGCCAGCGTCGTGTTCGCGTCCAGACTGCGAATCCCCAGGTCCGTCGCCGTTGTACCCCCCGAGCTCTCCCCAATGCTCAACGACGTCCCGCTGATCTCGTTGAGCGCGTCCAGTCCCCGCCCGTCGGCGTCAATCACCAGCCGCGCCCCCACCTGCGCCGTCGACACCGCGTTGATCAGATCCTGCACCGTCACCACCGACGACGTGTCCACCACCGTCGTGATCGATCCGTTGGTCACCTTCAATCCCCCCGCCAGATTCACCGCCGCGCCCAGCGCCGCGATCTCCGTCAGCGCCGTCAGCCTCGGATCGATATCCCCGCCCGTC
>NYZD01000059.1 GCA_002685935.1 Planctomycetaceae bacterium
AAATACGTCGCCGACGCGCAGGAGGCGACGGAACTGGGGTTTGGCGAGCCGCTGACGGTCTCGGCGAACACAAAATTCAATAAGTACGCGTTGATTGAGACGATCACGGAACGGCTGGATTTCACCGGCACGGTCGATCAGGCGGCGGAATCAGAGATGCTGCTGGCGATCGTCGGCAAGCGCAACGCGGGCAAGAGCACGCTGGTGAACGCTTTGGCCGGGGTGGAGCGCGTGATCGTCTCGGAACTGCCCGGCACGACGCGTGACAGCGTCGACGTGCGGTTCGTGCTTGACGGGCGCCAGTTCACCGCGATCGACACCGCCGGCGTGCGGAAGCGCAAGAGCATGGCTGATGATCTGGAGTATTACAGCTATCACCGCGCGTTGCGGTCGATTCGGCGGGCGGACGTGGTGATGCTGTTGATCGATGCGGCGGTGCCGATCAGTCAGGTGGATAAGAAGCTCAGTAGTGAGATCCAGTTGCACTTCAAGCCGTGCGTGATCGTGCTGAACAAGTGGGATCTGTTGCAGAATGATCTGAAGACCGACGATTACCTGGAGTATATGGAGAAGGCGTTGCGCGGTCTGGATTACGCGCCGATCGTGTTTGCCTCAGCGAAGCACAATGATCACGTTGTGGAAACCGTGCACACGGCGCAGAGCCTGTATGAACAGGCCACGCAGCGTGTGGGCACGGGGGAATTGAACCAGGTGATGCGTGACATTCTTGAAAAACGCGGGCCGAGCGGGCGACTGGGTCGGCAGGCGAAGATTTATTATGTGACGCAGGTTTCGGTGGCCCCGCCGACGATCGCGATGTTCGTCAATCACGTGGAGCTGTTCGACGAGCAATACCAGCGCTACATCATCAACAGCTTTCGTGAGCGGCTGCCGTTTGCGGAGGTGCCGATTCGACTGGCGATTCGGCCGCGCCAGCGTGACCGCGATGTCGAGCCGGTGGCCGAAGCGTAACCCCGGGCGACCCGTCCAATATCCATCACTCGAGATTAGCCGAAGCTCAGATAGCCATCGCCTTCATCATCATCATCGTGGCCGTTGGTGTTGCCGAACGGATTGCGATCGTGCACGCGGACGATGCGGTTGAGGTGCTCGCCGAGCGTGGTGCAAAGGTGATTCATCGCATCGACGAATGCCGGGTCGAACGGCTGGGACTGATCGCGGAACAGCATGAGCACGGCCAGCACTTCGTCATCGGATACGCACGGCGCGGCGATGATGTGAGCATCGACAAGCCACATGCTGTCGTCGCCGATCCATTCCTTGATGTCTTCGTTGGATTTCAAGGCGATCGTGGCCCGTGAATCGGCGACGCGGGGGGCGACGATGTCAGCCAGGTGACTGAGCAGCACGTCGGCGCTTTGGCTGTCCAGCGTGGCGTTGATATATCCGCCCACGGTATATCCATCTTCATGTGAAGGCAGGAAGATCACCGCGTCGGTCGGGCCGACCTTCTGCAGCAAGTATTCCAGCACGGAGCGCAGCAGCGCTTCGAGGTCCAGTTCGTGTTGGATCAGCGATCGGAAGTCGGCGACGGTCTCGACGTGATTCATCTGGCCGGCCAGATCCTGGTAGGCCGTCACCAGATCGTGGCAGAGGATGTCAACCTGCTTGGAGATTTCGTCGTGTGCCTGGTTCAGTTCCTTGACAAGGTGTGTGAGGTGGTCGATGCGGCGCTGTTGACCGGCGCTGTGCTTGCGGCAATGCAGGGCACTGCTGACGCGTTGATTGAGCTCGGTCAGGTCCAGGGGCTTGGAAAGGAAATCACTGGCCCCGGCGCGGAGGGCGCGCACGGCCCGGCGCAGACTCGGCTGTCCGGTGATGACGATGGTTTGAATGTCGGGGTGGTCGGTGCGCACCGACTCGGCCCATTCCAGGCCGTTGCCGTCGGGCAGCGACACGTCGACGACAATCAGCTCGATCGATTCGTGATCGAGGATGTCGCCAGCCTCCTGAAGGTTACCGGCCTCATAGACGACAACGGGTTGATCGTCCAGTGCGTCACCGAGCAGGCGGCGCACTTCCGGTTCGTCGTCGACCACGAGCATCCGATGCATCTGATCGGCGGGCTCGGGCGACGTTTCAGCGGATGGATTGGCTCCTTGCGGCACGTTCTTCTCCCTTTTCTTCCTGGTCGCTCCCGGATCGGATACGAATGGGGCCTTGGCCCAGCGTGTCGGCGCCGATGAACGGCATGGTCACGATGGCGGTTGACCCCTGCCCCTGCGTGCTTCTCAACTCGATGTCACCTCCCATACATTCGACGAGTCGACGGGCCCTGGCCAGGCCGAGGCCCGGCTGCCGCCCCGCGGGTTGGGCGCTGAAGAACGGGTCAAATGCGTGCTCGAGCGTCCGCGCGTCCATTCCCACTCCGTCATCCTTGACGTTGAAGTTCCATCGGCCTTTCAACGGGTCAACGTGAATCGACAATTCGACGGGGCTGGTGCCGCCGGATTGCACCGCATTGAGGACCACTTCACCCAGCGCCGACGCGAGTTGTTCAGCATCGGCGTGCAGCGGGGGCATGGCGGGACTGACCGACACGCGAATCGCCGGTGCATCGGGCGCACGCTGCTGGACGAAGTGCACCGCGCGCTCGATCACGGCCGTGACGTTGACATCCTGGATGTTCGGCTTCGGTGGTTCAGCGAACAGGCGCAAGGCGCTGATCAGATCACTGAGCCGCTGCGATTGCTCGAATATTAATTCCGCGGATTCTCGGGCCTTGCTGCCCTGTTCCAATGTTGCGGCGAGCAGTTGCGCGCGTCCGCTAATCACCGCCAGCGGATTGTTCATTTCATGGGCGGCGCCGGACGCCATTTCGCCGAGTCGGGCCAGTGATTTGCTACGGGTGAGCGTTTGCTGGGATTGGGCGACGATGCGGTTGGTCTCGGCGAGGCGTTCCCCGAGTCGGCGGGCGCCTTCATGTTTTGCCGCGGCGGCGATCGCAGCGCCCCAGGAGCGCGTCAACGCGGCGAGCAGGCGCGGCTTGGGCAGCGCGGTCCGGTCGTGCAGCATGACCGAGGCGGTGCCCCAGGCTTCGGTGATCGGCAGCAGGCGAATGCGGCGAATGTCGTTGTGATCGGCCAGGACGTCGTGCAGCCAGGGCAGCACGCCCATCGTGTCGACGGACAACTGGTCGGCGTCGATCAACTGGGCCAGCGACGGGGAGTGGGGGGGCGGTTCCATCATGCGACTGTTGATCAGCCGCCCGCTGTGGTGATAGCGACTGACGACCCAATTCGGATCGTCGGTCGGCTGGTGGATGATGGCGTAGAAGCCCGGGCCGAACACCTCACCGGCACTGCGAACGGCCTCGGCCAGCACGTCCTGGACGCTACGGCCGGGCTCCGAAGCGCGGCGATGGAATCGACCGATCACGTCGAGCGCCTGAGACTGGGAACCCGCCAGTTGACGCTTGTGTTGCAGATCCTGATTGAGGCGACCCAAGACACTGTTGGCCTGCATGATGGACTCAAGCATGAGGCGCGTGGTGGGCTGATCGGACAGGCCCATCGCCTCGCTGCGCCGGCGCAGCTCCTCGTGGGTTTCGGCGACGACGCTCTCGACCTCGTCGGCGTCGAGACCCAAGGCGGTGGCACGTTCGATGAGTGATTCGTCGAGGTCGTGATTGCCGCTATAGCCGATGTGCTGACGGCGCACGAGCAGGTCCGCTAATCCGATCAGACCGATCAGTCGACGATGCGGCAGATCCGGCAGGGATTCGAACGGCACGCCGTGCAACCACATGGCGTCCTGAATCACGTGAGGCAGTTGCCAGCGTTCGGCGAGGCGCTTGCCGGCGGTGTGGTGATCGAGATCGAGCACGTCCCGCTCGATTTCCGCGATGTTGCCATGCGTCTTCTCGGTCAGTTCGATCACGCGCAGATAGCTGCGGGGCAGGGCGTAGTCGAGGGCCAGCTTGCCCAGATCGTGCAGCAGGCCGCACATGAATGCGTCGGCGGGTTTCAGATCGCGCAGGTGGCTGTGCCGAGCGGCGATGAGTTCCGCGGCGATCGCCACGGCCAGGCAGTGTCGCCAGAAAGCGGGGCGGTCGAAACGCGCGGCGCCGTCATCGGGGGCTGCATCGACCTCGGCTTCGGCGAACGATTCCATGACCTTGATCGACAATACCGCGTTCCGCACGGCGTCGAATCCGAGCATCACCACGGCACGGTCAATGTCGACCTCATTGCCGCGCACGCCGAAATCGGCCGCGCGGCACAGGGCCAATACTTTGACGCTCAGCGCCTGGTCAGATCGGATGAGTTCGACGACCTGATTCGTGTCCGAATCATCGTCGGTGGTCAACTGGAGCAGGCGCATTGCGATGCCGGGCAGCGTGGGCAGCGATTCGATCTGCTGAAGGATCAGCTCGATGCGTCGTGCTTGTGCTGGAACCTGCGCCATGTGCTTTCCCGCAGCGGGTGATCGCAGGCAGCGGTGGGGCTGCTGCGTCCCTCTGTCTTGATGTTGGGCCCTGCCGTGCGGCGGCCGCACGGTGGCGCGGTTCACGCGATTTCCAGCAGCTCGGCGATCCGGTCGACCAGTTTTTCGATATTGAACGGCTTCTTGACAAAATCATCAGCACCGGCGGAGAGCAGATCTTCGATCTCATCCTGATTCACGACGCCCGACACGATGATAATCTTCGTGCCGTTGAGATCGGGGTTCTGGCGGACGGTCTGGCACACGACGTTGCCGTTCACGTCCGGCAGCATGTAATCCAGGATCATCAACTCGGGGCGGAACTGCTCGGTGATGACGCCGGCATCGTATCCGGTGCTGGCGGTGCGAATCTCGAATCGGCCGTCCGCTTCAAGCACGTCGACGAACAACTCAACGATCTGCTGATCATCATCCACCACCAGCACGCGCCGTTTGCCGCCCTCCAGCCGAGTCAGCGGGATGTCGTTCTCCCGCATGAAGCGCAGCAGTTCGTCGCGAGGAATCCGCCGGAACCGGCTGCCGGGCACACGGAAACCGCGCAACCGCCCCGAATCGAAACAGCGGATGATCGTCTGCTGTGACACCTGGCAGACCTCGGCGGCCTCGCCGGTGGTGAACACGGGTTTGCCACGATAGTCGGTGGTCTTCTCAGTCATCCTGCCCTCGATCGCCGGATCTCCACCGATGTCCGTATCGGTGTCCCGACTCTTAACAGTATCCCAGACCTTCTAAATTCTCTACTTTTACATCGGTGCTGGGTTAGCGCAACTTGACTTGGATCGGCGGGCACGCGTCCTTGGTTCGCGGACCTGACCGGCGGTGTGAAGTCCATGTCACAGAATGGTTTACTGAGGAGGGCGGCATGTCCGCCCCGTGGGTGGGCGCATTATGTGTCGAATCGAACGAAGCCGAGGCCGGAACCGGATTCGGCCACCCCCCCTTGGGCGCGGACTACTTCAGCTCGACCGTCCAATAAGCATTGTCGAGGAACGTCTGCCAGCAGGCGTATTTGTCCAACCCGAGGCGCAGATTGATCACGGGGTTCCGCTTGGGGCGGATCGGCTTGCGGATCAATGACATGTGCGCCTGGGCCGGGGTGCGACCGCCCTTACGCGCGTTGCAGTGAACGCAGCAGCACACGAGGTTGTCCCAATTGCTCTGGCCGCCCTGGGATCGCGGCAGGACGTGGTCCAGAGACAGTTCATGGGTCGAGTGCTTGTTCCCGCAGTATTGGCAGATGTTGTTGTCCCGGGCGTAGATGTTGCGGCGATTGAGCTTGACTTTCTGCATGGGCAGGCGGTCGTAACCGAACACGCGAATGATCTTCGGCACGGCGATGCGCAGGCGCACGGTCTGGACCCAATCGGTGTGATCGTCGAACAAGTCGCGGTATTCGCTCAGCTCGGTCCAACTGTCGAAGTCGTAGTTGGCGAAGCGGCCTTCGTCGATGCTGATGACCTCGGCTAGATTCCGCGCCAGCATGGAGAACGCCCGCCGCGCACTGACCACCCGAATCGCCATGTAAAGGCGATTGAGCACCAGCACGTTCGCGTTCAGGCCGGATGTGGCGGCAATCACGGCGCAACTCCTTGTTCCGTACCGAAAAACGCATATAAGCCGGCCGGAAGTCGAAAGATTCTACGCCCTATTATCGAAACACTCAAGCACGAAGATGATTCGTAATTAGCTGAATTTGCAGCGGGATGGCGTCATTGGGCCCATCCTAATGTCGAAAATGCCGCGAGCCGGTGAACATCAGCGTAACGTTGGCATCCCGGCAGGCCTCGACCACGTCATCATCGCGCTTGGATCCACCGGGCTCGATGATGGCCTTGACGCCTGCTTCGATCAGCAGGTCCGGCCCGTCGCGGAATGGGAACAGTCCGTCGGTCGCCGCGACGGCGCCGTCGGCTCGGTCGCCGGCACGCTCCAGAGCCAGGCGGCAACCGGCCACGCGGTCCACCTGCCCCATGCCACCGCCATACAGCATGTTCTGGCCGACGATGCACGTCGAATTCGATTTCAGATGCTTGACGATGATCATCGCCAGCACGAACTGCCGAAGCACGTCGTCGTTGGGCGCCGGGCCCGCCTTGTGCTCCCAATTGTCGGGGTCCATGGGCAGCAGGTCACGTGGCTGGACCAGGAGACCGCCGGTGATGTACTTCACGTCCAACTCGTTTGCATCGCGCTCCGCGGGCGCCGGCAGGTCGCCGACCTCGACGATGCGCACATCGTCCCAACGCTGAGCCAGGAACTGAACGGCCGCCGGCTCGAAGGAAGGGGCGATGATCACGTGCATGTATTTCTTGCCCGTGCCGATGGCCTTGGCGACGTCCTCGCTGACGGGCCGATTGATCGCCATGATGCCGCCGTAGGCCGCCAGCGGGTCGCCCTCGAATGCCTTGTCGACGGCCGTGGGCACGTCGTCGGCGATGGCGTAACCGCACGGGCTGCCGTGCTTGACGACCGTGGCGGCGGCGAACTGACGCGGATCGATCTCCTTGACCGCTTCCAGGGCCGCGTTGGCGTCATAGTAATTGCAGAAGCCCATCGGAATGCCGTGGAGCAATTTCGAGCGAGCCACGGTGGCTTCGGTTGCATCGGGATCAAGGTACAAGGCGCCGGCTTGGTGCGGATTCTCGCCGTAGCGCAACTCGACCGCGGACCTGTCGTATCTCATATTCAGCGCCGCGGGGAATTGCTCGGCGGATCGACGACTCATCCATGTCGCGATGGCCGTGTCATACGCCGCGGTGCGTGTGAACGCCGCAGTGCATAGCTCACGCCGCAGCTCCAAAGTCGTGCTGCCCTGGTGGGCATCGAGTTCATTGACCACGCGGTCGTATTGGGCCGCGTCGGTGACGACGGTGACGAACGGATGGTTCTTCGCTGCGGAGCGCACCATGCTCGGCCCGCCGATGTCGATCTGTTCAATGGCCTCGGGCTCGGCGACGTCGGGGTCCGCGACGGTTTGCTCGAAGGGGTACAGATTGATGCAGACCAGATCGATCGGCTCGATGTCGTGCTGTTTCATCGCTTTGACGTGGTCGTCATTATCACGCAGGGCGAGCAGGCCGCCGTGGACCTTCGGATGCAGCGTCTTGACGCGGCCATCCATCATCTCGGGGAACCCGGTGACCTGATCGATGGGGATGACGGTCAAGCCGGCCTCTTCCAGGACGCGGGCCGTGCCGCCGGTCGAGATGAGCGTCACATCAAGCGCGGCCAGTTTCCGAGCGAACGGAATCAGGTCGGTCTTGTCCGACACACTCAACAGTGCACGGCGGATGCGTATCAGATTGCTCATGGCCTCACCTTGTCGTGATCAACGGAACTCAAAAAGTGACGTGGGCTCCCACGCGGCGGCATCGTTCTCGACTCACACCTGATCACAGCCGCCGGCACGTTCGAACCCCCTGCGGTCAACGGCCCGAAGGCCCGAGCTTCGTGATGCGGCCGTCATCCCGGACCAGATAGACACTGCCGTCCCTTGGCCCGTCGACCAACACGCGATGGACCGACTTGGCGCGTACTTCTTCCAGGGGTTCGCCGGTCTCGGCGTCGACGATGCTCAACCAGCCCGGGCGGTGGACCAGGACGTCGCCGTTCAACATCGTGATCGGACGACTGAGCGGCGGCAGTTTCCACAGAGAGCTTCCGTCGGATCGATCAAATACATGGACCCCTTCGCTCGGCACGGCCTGGAACACCATCCGGCCGGCCAGCATCGGGCTGGCGGTCAGCGGGTGACCGGTCACTCGCTTCCAGACCTGCTTGTTGTTCAGTCGATTGAAGCAGTACAGCGAGTAATCTTCGCTGGCGATGTAAATGTGATCATCGTCGACTATGGGGTCCGCGGAGATGTGCCCGTGGGTGGGCTTGCGGTAGATCAGTTCGCTGGTCAGCGGATCCAGCGCGGCAAAGTCTCCGAGGTGATCGATGACCACGACCATGTGCCCCTGGATGATCGGATGCGTGTTAATCGCCGCGCCCATCTGGTATTCCCACACCGCATAGCCCGTGGCGAGATCGGTCGCGAACACGCGCCCTTGGGGTGAGCCATAGATGGCGAGGTTACTGGTGACGGCCGGCGGCGTGTTGACCAGATACTTCAGCGGGAACGACATCAGCAGGTCGCCGGTCTGGATACTGTATACGTGAACGTGCGTTTCGCTGGAGATGGCAAGATTGTCACCGGATCGCGCCGGGGCACTGAGCCGTTCCTGCTCGGTGCCGACCCCGCGCCGCCACAACGGCTTGCCACTGTTGGCGTCGAGCACGCTCACGAGGTTATCGGGTTCGTAGGCGACGACCAGATCACCGATGACCCACGCGTCGTTCAGGCGTGACCCGTAATCAATCCGCAGGTCTGAATGCCATTGGACGCGGTAACCCAGCAGGGCCGCATCGTCTGGCTGCAACAGCAGTCGGGCCATGGGGTCCGGTTGTTTGGAATGACAGCCCATCAGGCCCGCCGTCACGATCAACACCAGCACTCCAGGCCGCAGCATGTTCATCTGCCGGTCTCCATTTCATCGATTGATTCGACGTAAGCAGTCAGGTCGATTTCGTAATGCCGTTCGAGTTCGATCATCTGCTCGATGCGTCGCAGGTCGTCTTCAATACGGTGGGCAAGTCGAAACACGTACGGTCGGCCGGACAGACGGTTCTCCAGGTCCGTGACCATGGGCGGCCACGTACCGCCGTACAAGTCGCGCTTGAGCACCAGCAGCAGCGTCTGTTCCGGCGTGAGCCGATCCATGAATCGCCGCAGGGGCTCCGGCAGGGCATCGACCGTGGGCAGGACCCTGAGCATCGTCTCAATCAACCACCTTCCGGGCGGGATGTGAAGTATCGGATCGGCCCGGGGTTGCGTCAAGTTCCGGCCGCCGGCACCGTTGCCGCGGTCGCCGGTGAACCGGGGCTGTGGCAAACGAGGATATCGTACTCGGCTTTGACCGACGCGGCCCACTGCTGCACGGAGTATTGCTCGGCCACCGTTCGCTGCGCCCTGCGCACCGTGGATCGCGCCGAATCCGGTTCATCGTGCCATTGACACAGGCGGCGGGCGGTGGCGCGAACGCCGGCGGCAATGATCAGATTCTCAGCCACGTCGTCCGCCGGCACACCGTCGAGGAACGCCGCGGATTCGGCGATCACCGGCACGCCCGCGGCCATGGCCCAGAGCGCGGGTAGCCCACCCCAGCCGCCGGCGGCCCCAGCGCCCCGACCGGACCCGCCGCCCAACATCAGCGCCGCATCGCAGCCGGCCAGGGCAATCCACGGCGTGTCCGCGACCGAATCCACGATCAACCGATCGGCCCGCCCGATCCGGGCTGCCATCTGCTTGGCGGACCGCAATCCCCGGGCGCGCGGCGACATCAATAGCCGGAGTCGGCGTCCGGTCTCATGCGCCAGGCCCACGCACAGCCCGGCCACGGCGGCATCGGCTCGATTCGGCGGATCGCCCAGCAGCATGACCACGCGCGTGGCGTCATCGGCAACGCCCCACCCGATGCGCAGGGCGCGTCGCTGATCGTGAGGAATGCGGGCAGCATCGACACCGGGGCGCACCACGCGCATGTCGCGTGCGGCGATCCGCGCGTCCGTGACGCTCTGCTGTAACGATTCATTAATGACGGCGACACGGACGCGACCGGCGCGCAATCGGCGTCGCGTGAACCAGGAGATGTTCCCGGGCGCGGGCGCGTGCGTCACCGTGATCAGACACGGTACATGCCGCGCTGAACTGATCGCCGCCGCGCCGCTTGCCGGCGACCAGGCGTGGATCACGTCATACGACGATCGGTCCAGCGCTTGCCGCAGGGCCCGTCGCTGGAGCATTGAGTGGTTCGCCGGGGCACGCACGGTCTGAACTGAATCGACGTTCAGGGCCTGCCGCAAGTCGTTGTCGCCGCACGGTCCGTCAATTACAAGAACATGGTGGGATAGATCGCTCGTCGCGCCGATCAGATCCCCGGCCAGCGCCAGTGTGGTCGGTGCGTAGTCCCGACAGGTGACATCAATGACGTGAGCGATGCGCATTGGATGGTTGATTCGGTCGCGGCCGAGCTGTCAGTCATCAAACCCGGAGCCCGGCTCGCGTTCGGCGTGTTCATAGAACAGTTTGGCGACATCCACGGCGGCGTGCTCGGCCAGGCGACGGGCCACGACGCGGCGCGTGCTGTCGGTGCCGCCGCTGAGTTCCTGCTTGAAAAATAGTTCCGAGGCCACGCGATATCCTCCCGCATCACCGGCGGGGAACAGCCGTCGACCGCTTGCCGCATCCACGACCTTGACGCGCATCGAATAGACCGGCCGATACGTGCGCTGCTCATCGCTCAGATTGAATCGTTCGATCAGTACGTACACGACCTGATCGGCCCCGGCCCGCATGCCGATCTTGTCGATCGGCCATTCGTTGAAGTCCCCGTGATTGTGACGCAACTCATCGATCAATCGGGGCGCGGTCAGATCCGCGATCGCCTCGTGCTCGGTCAGTTCCTGCCCGATGCGCCCTCCCAGCAGATTCTGGATCGAAGAATCCGGCAGGGCCGACGTCGGATCGTCGATCAGGACCGCGGTGGCCCGGTCGGGCAGTTCATACATCGCCGGGATCTTGTTGCCGTCAAAGATCTGGGCCACGTAACCGATCGGCGCACAGCCGCCCCCGATCGTCATCAACACACAGACCAGCGCCGCGCTCCATGCAGTACGACAAGCCAACCGGATCACTCGCGTTCCTCCTTGTGGTCGTGGAATTTACCGACCACGGCCAAGGTGAACAGGTCCAACGTCGCCTTGCGAATCGTCAACTCGTCGGCATTGACCACGCCGAACTGCTGATCGGGCGGGTACGTGACGGACACCGTCGTGCCGTAGGCCATATCGTTGGGTGTCGGGCCGTCGACCTCGGCGATGCGCACGTCCGCGGTGATCTGACCGCGCCACATGGTTCGGTCGCCCGGCTCGTGCGAGCGGTATTCGATCAGATCGATCATGACCAGCCGCGTGGCGTTAAACGTCGCGGCCATTTCCTGATAGGTCAGCGTGTTCCAGTAGATGTTGCGCTCCTGGAACTCAACGACCTGCCTCGGATTGACGACCACCGCGCCGGGCACGTGTTCCGCCATCGCGTTGCTCAACGTGGTGCACACTTCCAGCGGAGCCGCGGGATAGCGGTACAGTGTCTGCAGGTCGGCGTCGACAATCACGACAATCTGCTGATGATCCAGGCCCCGATACTCGGCTTTGACATCCAGTGGCGGCGGGTCGCCGGCCACACCGTACGCGAACCAGCCGAACGCCTCGCATCCGTTCAGCGCGGCGACGCAACACAACAACACGACCGGCCGAGTGAATTGTCGCACCGTCTTGCTCATCACCAGACTCCACTTGATGAATGTTCGAGATCTTCGGTCGGCCCTTCCTGCGATGACCCGTCGGCGGCTGAGTTCGGAACGAACCGGGTTTGTGCCGGAAAATCCGCACTGTGCCAATGCAGCCTCGCGGCCTTGAACGCCCAACCCATCAGGAGCAGGGCCGCGACGAACACGCCGATCCGCACGGGCGTCATATGCCAAGCCAGCCAGGTTCCCATGCTGCGCCCGGTGATCAGCACGTACCCCGCCACGATGCCGACGACGACCACAATCAGGGCGAAGACGGTCCCGGCCGGTTGAGCGAAGAACCCTCGAATCAGATTCCCGTGCGCCACATGGGAAAAGGCGGTCGTCATCCCGCACGTGGGGCAGGGCCAGCCGCTCGTCTCATAAAATCCGCACGCTGCCAATCCCATCTGCTGATGCGTGCCGATGCCCTGATCGGAAGGGGACAGCCATGCCGCGACGCCGATCACCGCGGCGCAGGCGGTCAACACCACAGCGGCGACGATGCGCGTCGTCGTCGTGCGCGCGGCGGGTTGATCGTCGGTTGATTGCCCCATGGTCTGCGCCTTACAGGTTACGGTGGGTTGGCCGGGCCGGGCAAACGGCGGCCCGGGTGATCCGACAGATTCTACAACCAATCCAGCATCCGTGGCGTGAAGTAACTGAAGATCAGATCGGCCCCGGCCCGCTTAATCGCGGTGGTGATCTCGACGGCGGACGCTTCCAGGTCGATCCAGCCGTTCGCCGCGGCGGCGTGAATCATGCTGTACTCCCCGCTGACGTGGTACGCGACAACCGGCACGTCCGTCGCCTCACGCACCTGGCGCAACACATCGAGATACGCCACGGCCGGCTTGACCATGACCATGTCCGCGCCTTCGGCCAGGTCCAACTGCAGTTCCGTGTGCCACTCGCGGCTCCGCCGCCAATCCATCTGATACCCGCGGCGGTCACCAAATTGCGGCGCGCCGTCGGCCGCATCCCGAAACGGGCCGTACATTGCCGATGCATATTTGATTGAATAACTGAGGATCGCCGTGTGGTCGTGCCCGGCTTGATCGAGCGCGGCGCGTATCGCGCGCACCTGACCGTCCATCATGCCTGACGGGGCGACCACATCCGCGCCGCACTCACCAAGCACCACCGCCTGGCGGCCGAGCATGTCCAGCGTCGCGTCGTTGTCGACGGTCAATCGAGCGTCGGCATCCAGTGCACCACAGTGGCCGTGGTCGGTGAACTCACAGAAACACAGATCGGCGATCATCATCGCTTCGACGCCCGCGTCGCGCACCCGCTTCAGTGTGACGTTGGCCGGGTTGTCGGGATCCATTGCGGCGCTGCCGTGTGCATCCTTGTCGGCCGCGTCGATCACCGAGAACAGGATAAACGACGTGACCCCCGCTGCACTCAGATCGACGATGGTCCGTACGGCGACGTCCGGTGACATCTGATGCACGTCGGGCATTGACGGCACCGGTGTCCGTACATCCTGTCCCGCGCGAACAAACAGCGGCAACACCAGGTCTGATGGCCGCAGCACCACGTCGGTCACGGCATCGCGCAACACCGCGCCGCGCCGGAGGCGCCGGGGGCGGCGGGGGTGGGGGAGCGATGGATTACCGTCCTGTGGATTTGCCATGACACCATGAGCATAGTCGGTTCGCCCGATGCTCGACAACCACGCGGCGACCGGTACTATGATGGGGCAAATGGGGACACCTCAAGTGGGTCATGTTGATCCGGGAGTCATGGCTGTGAAAAACGTGATGATCGTCGTCGTGGTCGGCCTGTTCGCGGGTCTTGTCAGCAGCGCCGATGCACAGTCGCCGCAAGACGGACCCGCCGCGGTCACCGGGCTTGAGACGCTCGATTTTCGTCAGGTGGTCAGCGAGGCCAAGGACAAGGTCTTCCCCGCCCTGGTGTTCATCAAATGCGTCCAACAGACCCACGAGACCGGCAAGAAATCCAGTCAGGAGGTGTCCGGCAGCGGCGTGTTGGTCTCCGCTAAGGGTGAACTGCTGACCAATTGGCACGTGGTCGACAAGGCGATCGAGATCCGCTGCCTGTTGGCCGACGGCCGTCACTACGATGCGGAGATCGTCGGCACAGATAAGGATATTGACCTGGCGCTGGTGCGTTTGAAGATGGACAAAAAGCACGAGCCGTTGCCGTTCGCGAAGCTCGGCGACTCCTCAGCTTTGACCGAAGGCGAGTTCGTGATGGCGATGGGCGCGCCGTGGGGCATGAGCCGCTCGGTGTCGATCGGCATCATCTCCTGCACGCGGCGCTACCTGCCGGACAACGGCGAATACAGCCTGTGGCTTCAGACTGATGCGGCGATCAGCCCGGGCAACTCCGGCGGGCCGCTGGTCAACACCGCCGGGCAGGTCGTCGGCATCAACACGCTCGGCGTGATGTGGGGCGGGGACATGGGTTTTTCGATCCCGTCCAACACCATCAAGCAACTGCTGCCGCAACTGCGCAAGCACGGCAAGGTGAACTGGTCGTGGACGGGGCTGCAACTTCAGCCGCTGCGCGATTTCAATCGCAACATCTATTTCTCTGGTGAGGACGGCGTGATCGTCGCCGAGACCGATCCCGAGAGCCCCGCCCGCCGCGCCGGCATCGAGGCCGGTGATCGCATCATGAAGATCGACGGTGTCGCGGTCAGCGCCGTCACCGAAGAACATCTACCGGCGTTGCGGCGACGCATCGGCATGCTCGCCAAACACAAGCCCGTGCCCATCGAACTATTGCGCCGTGGGGATCTGATGACCGTCGAGTTGACCCCGCGCGAAAAAGGTGAGGTCGAAGGCGAAGAACTGGATTGCCCGCGGTGGGATCTCACCGTCAAGGAGATCAATCAGTTCGACAACGCGGACCTGTATTTTTATCGCAAGCAGGACGTGTTCATCTACGGCATCAAGTATCCCGGCAACGCCTCGAACACCGGGCTGCGCCGCAATGACATCCTGCTGAAGATCGAGAATCAGAAAGTGCAAACACTCGACGACGTAAAGAAAATTCACGCCGAGGCGATCGAGAACGTCAAGACCAAGCACCGCGTGCTACTGTCGGTGTTGCGTCAGGGATTGATGCGGCAGGTGGTGCCGGACTTCTCGCGCGATTACGAGAAAGAATGACGGGCTTTGAAACGGGCGGATCCGTGAAGGGCATTCAATTAAGGAGTGTGACATGATCATGCGCATGCGTTACATCGGGATCGCTGTACTTTGCGCATCACTTTGGGGATGTGGTGAGGCCGAACCGGAGGAAGAGGGCGATCGGATCGCCGAACACAGCGCTATGATCGATCAAATCGCGCCGTCGATCGTACGCGTGGAATACACGCTCCAATACGATCAGGGCGAGGCGCCCGGCGGCGGCGGCATGCGCTACCGGTCATCATTCCCATCGATGTCACCGTTCCTTCCGTGGGGCGGGATGTCCGACGGAGAGGATCTGATTCGTGAGGAACGCCCGCGCGTCGTGGCGGGGTACGTGTTGGCGTCTGACAAGGTGGTGACCGAAGACATCGCGATCCATCCGCGCTTCATCAAGTCGATTCAGATTCGATCGGGTGACCAAGTCAGCGATGCGCACGTGTCGGGATACGCCGTCGACCGGCCGGCCGTATTCCTGACAACCAGTGAGCCGATGCCGAATGTCAAGCCGCTGGCGTTTGATGCCAGCGTCGAGCCGCCTTACCTGACGGTTCGTGCCGAGGAATCGGAGGGGCGTTGGATCTATTACGTGGGCGGCGCTTCGGAGGAGTTCGGCGGGGTCACGGGGACGACCGATGGGCTGCGTTTCCGCCACCACTACAGCGACGGGTTATGGATCACCAAAGATGGACAGGCGGTGACACTGGGCATGCTCGAACGCCTGCCCCTCGATGATTCGTGGAAGATGTCGCCGCAGGACTGGCCGCAGATCAGCGGCGAGGAAATGCAGGCCCTCCAGGACCAGGTCAAAGCCCGCGCCGCGGCCGGTCTGCTCCGCGTGAAGCTGAGCTTGCGCAGTCCCAAGGCCGATCAAAGCGAGGACAGGTTCGGCCCCATGCGCTACTACGGCGGCGACGAGGATGATCCCAATGACACCGAGCGCAACGCCCTGGGGGTGCTCGTGGCCCCGGATCGCATCCTGATCCTCACCGAAATGAAGGCCCGCACCACGGCGCGGCTTGAGCGCATCATCGTCCATCCCGAACAGGGCGATCCGGTGTCCGCGACGTTCGTCGTTTCGCTCAAAGACTACGGCGCCCTGATCGCCGACCTGGATCAGCCGCTCGATGGGCCGATCCAGTTGTTTGACGGCGACGTGCGCGATCAGCGCATGCACCTTTTGCCCGCAGCGCAGGTGCGCGTCCGCGGCGAACAGCAGATCGTCTATCTGGGCCACCGACGACTGGTGGGCTTTGAACTGGGCTGGCAGCGCAACATCTACCCCAGTCTGATGGGCGATGAAGAGGACACGTTCGTATTCGACAAAGAGGGGCGCCTCATCGTGTTGCAGATCGCTCAACGCCAGAAAGTCGCCGTCGAGGAACAATACTCATGGCGCGGCGGGCCGCAGCTCACCAGCGCTGCCCAGCTTGCGCCGCTGCTGACCGACGTGCTGGCACACTGTGATGAAAACAACGTGCCGCTGACCGAAGAGCAGGAAAACCGCCTGGCGTGGCTGGGTGTGGAAATGCAGGGACTGGATCAGGAACTGGCCCGGGCCAATCGCGTCTCGCAACAGACGCGGGACGGTGAGACTGGAGCGCTAATAACGTATGTCTATGCCGATTCCCCCGCCGCTGGAGCCGGCATCGAGCCCGGTTACATCCTGCTGAGGATTCGAGCTGAGGGGCAGCCCAAGCCCATCGAAATCCAGATGGGCTACGACGGGGGCTATTACGAGGACTTCCCCTGGGAGCATCTGGATCAGTTGCCCGAACAGTACTTCGATCAACTTCCGGCGCCGTTCCCCGGCGCCGAGAACGTATTGACGCGCAAGCTCACGGATCTGGGTTTCGGCACCCAGTTCACGGCTGAATTTTTCGTCGACGGGCAACAGGTCGACAAGGATTTCACTGTCGTCCAGGGACCGGAGCACTACGGATCGACCAAACGCCACAAGAACGAGCCGCTCGGCGTGACCGTGCGCGATCTGACGTTCGAGGTCCGCCGGCACTTCCAGAAAACCCCTGAAGACCCCGGTGTGATCATCACCAAGATCGAACCGGGCTCCAAAACCTCCATCGCAGGCATCAAGCCCTACGAGATCATCACGCACATCGATGAACAGCCGGTGATGAATACCGACGATTTTGAGAGATTAATCGCCGATCAGGCAGAACTGAACCTGTCGGTTCTGCGTCTGACCAAGGGACGGCAGGTCAAAATCACGCTGGATGTCGAGGACGAAGCGGTCGACGATGCCCCGATCGAGCCGGATCCGGCCGAAGAGGACGTCGTCGAAGCGTTCTAAGGTTTCGGAATCGTGGACGTGGTTGAATGAGTGGCGAGCCGGTACGAGGGCAGTCTCAACAAGCATCAAGCGTCGGCCCACATCGTTTCTGACGCCGGCTTGTTATCCGTGATCGGGGCCGGCGAGCGTATGTTAATCGTGACCACTTTGCCGCGCGAGCGGCGGGAGGAACGTCATGTGGCGATGCTTCGTAATGCTGATTGCGGTTGGAACCTTGGCCACCAACGCGAGCGCCCGTGACGGAACGGCCTACCAGCCGCCGGATTACTCGGTCGGCCCGTTTGACGCTCAGGCGATCGCGCTGGACGCCGAGGCACGCACGGCTCTGGCCGATCAACTGGCCGTGTTCGTTCGAGAAACGCTGACGTTTGAAGACCACGCGAATTACGCGACGGCCTCGCGCCTCATCGGCCTGGCCCTGCGCCTGGATCCGCTCCAGCGCACCACGGTAATCACCAGCGCGATGTTGCGTCGCGGCCTGCCGCTGCCTCGGACCGACGAAGGTCGGGCGGTCATGCAGGAACTGGTCGGCATCTGGTCCGCCGCCGCCCAGGTCTGTTATCAGGCGGGGGGCGCATCGAACCTGCTGGTCGCGGTGGAGCTCTATCAGGGCATTCTTGCATTGGAGCCGATGAACGAGGACGCGCTTTACTATCTGGAGCTGATTCACATGGCGGGGTACGCCACGCAGGCGGTTGCCGCTCCATCACCCCCGTCACCCCACGTGTCCTCCGACCCACCGACCTCATCGGCGCCGACGGCATCGACCGGCGACCCCGCGGCGAAGGTCAATGTCAAGAGCGGCGGCAAACTCCTGCCCCTGGCTTTGGACACGCCGGCGACCGCCGACGGCAGTCCCCGATGGGGCCGACTGCCCGATCACCTGGTGGGCGCTCGGTTCTTTCAGAACCGTGACCATTACCAGGGCAAGACGGTGTTCGACGTGGTCGAACCCGGCCGCGTCGTCCTCGTGTGCACCAACCGGTGGGGCGGCGGCGGCAATTCCAGCGGCGACTGGAAACGCCAGGTCACCACGCCCGGTCAGCTCCTGGCCGGCGGATGGCTGCCGATCGACTGCAACTTGGCCACGGGCAGGATCGATCAAGCCGAGGAACTGGACCAATGGGCCGTGTACAAGCGATTCTGTGAAGTCGGCGAGTCCTTCTCGCTGCGGACCGAGAAATACACCACGCCCGTGGTCATTCTTACCCACAAACTGCCCGGCGTGCGCGGCGGACCGGCCGTGCACGCAGTCCAAGATCTGGCCATGGACTCCGATGCGTCCAGGCCGCCCGAGCCGCTGACGATCAGTGCCGCGCCGGCGACAGCGCAAAGTCAACGATCACCGGCCGATGATCCGATCCCACATTCGGGCCCAGTCGGCAATTGAGCACCTGAAACTGCGCATCATGTAGCACGTGATCGATCGCGGTGCGCATCAGCGGGCTGTGCGTTGGCCAACTGGGCAGCACACCGAACCCCTGCCGCGCATCGTGCATATCCGTCTCCCGCACCAGCCGCCGGTACGACGCGCCCCACATGCTGCAGTTCATGTCACCGGCGAACAGCCGCGGCCCGTCGGCGTTCTGCAAATGCCGAACCGCCGCGTCGTACATCTGTCGATACATCGAATGCAGGCGCTGACTCATCGGCGGGGGCGGGTGCATCGAGACCAGTGTGATCGGCTCGCCGACGTCCAGCTCCACGGACATCACCGATGGATTGCCGTAGCTCGTGGTCGTCAGATACTGCTCGACCATCGGCACGCGGCTGTAGATCACGTCGCCGTAGTGCCGCGCATTGGGTGATCGTGCCTGGAACGGATAGTCGTCCTCGATCGTGCTCAGTGACGCCAGCCATCGCCGATTGATCTCCTGCAGGATCACCACGTCGGGCCGTTCATCGCGAATCAAATCGATCACGCGATCGTGATGGGCGTTGTTTACCCAGACGTTCACCAGCATCAAACGCAGGACGCGGGGTGCGTCGGTCGCCTCACCCGACCGACCGAAGTACCACGGCGCCACGAACAAGGTGTTGAGCACCACACCGGCTAACCCCACGCCCATCCAGCCCCATCGCTGCATCAAGGCGAAGCCGATCGTCGCCGCGATCGCGGCCAGCAGGTACTGCAACTCAAAATGACTGAACAGATCCAGCACGCGCCCCAGAGACCCGCTTCGCCCCACCAGCGGCAACACAATGCATGCCACGCATGCAATCCCCAGCGGCAGCATCACAAGCCAGAAAATCAATCCAGGCCTTCCTCGCACGGATGTCGTCTGCCCCGCGGCTTTACGCATCCCGATGCTACGTCGTCCCACCGGCCTGGGATCGTGCAAGTTTTGCGTGTCCTGCTCCTGACCGGGCGCTGTGGCAGTTCAGACCTCTGGGTTTCGCGGAGCCTTGATATTTTCAATCAAATCCTCAGAAATATTGAAAAATTCAATTGACACATTGAATAAATTGACATGGCATGGCTTTGAACTTGAATTCGGCGGGTCCCCGTGGCCAAACGATTCGTCTCATCCTGTCCCGTTTGTTCCAGCGAGATGGCGGTCAGCCAACTGTCTTGCGGCGAATGTGACACGCAGGTGAATGCTCGCCTGCCGATTCCGGTCTTCTTCAAGCTGCCCGAAGAACTGCAGCATTTTGTGCTGACCTTCCTGCGCTGCCGGGGCAACATCCGGGAAGTCGAAAAGGAACTGGGCATCAGCTACCCGACGGTGTGCAAGCGGCTCGACCTGGTTAACGAGCTGCTTGGCAACGCCCCGCCGTCGAACGTCAACCGACACGAGATCCTCGAACAACTCGAGCGCGGCGAGATCACCGCCAAACAGGCCGCACAACTTCTGAAAGGCAGGTAGGAGCGATGAACCCGTCACCCTTCGAGCAAGCCGCCAGAGCCAACGGCGCCCCCGTTGACTACGTCGCAAGTTCCGGTGCGATTCTCCCAGAGGCGGCTGCGTTCGCGTTATTGCTGCTGGTATTCAGCGCCATCTTTCTCATGTCCATCATCTCGTACCGGCATTATCTGCGCGTTTCAATCGCGTCGGCATTTGGTCTTGCCTCGCTGGCACTGGGCGCCGGCGTGATTGTGGCCGTCGTGAACGCCGTCCAATCTCCAATTGGCTACGGTTGGCACCAGGTTCAGGGCCGCCGTGGCGTTGACGATGCGCACGATGTATTCCGGGCCGTCGTCGACACAGCTCAGCGTAACCCGATCGCCTTGATCGTTGCGTATCTATTCGTCGTCTTCGCCTTGCCGTTCGTAGTCAGGATGTATCGCAGCTGGGTCGGTGGGCACCTGACCGATGCTGAGCGTCAACCCAACGGCGCCGGCCTGCGGGCCTGGCTGGGACGCGGCAACATCATCTGCACCCTCGGCATTGCAGTTTGCGCCTGGGCGGCGTTCGATGCCTCGCTCTGGGGAATCCTTCTCTTGATGCTGATCGCGGTGGTGGCGTATCCGCTGATCAATATGCCCCTGCAATTACAGGGCGCCGCGCCGGCGGTCCTGCCGCCGACAGAGAATCTTTCATCGGAACGTGAGCGTGTGCTGCGCCTGCTGGAAGAGGGCAAGATCACCGCTGAAGAGAGCGCCGAGCTGCTTGGCGCTTTGGGCGATACCGTGCGACCCATCCCCGCAACGCACCGACCGATGACCCGCTCGCGCAAGTTCCTGTTGATCGGCTCGGCGCTCGTGCTGGTCGGCTTCTTCCTGCCCTGGTTCTCTTTCAATCTGGGCGAGGAATCGTCTCGCGTGATGTCGCAGGTGCCACTGCCAAACTGGGCGGCATCTTCCGGGCAGGCGCAGAGGGCGTTTCCGTTGTCGATCAAGACCGGCACGACGTACGTCCGCGGCGGTGATGTGCGAAGCGGGATTGGCTGGCTGATCCTGCTCATTGGGCTGGGCGCCGGGGCGCTCCCTTTCATCAATTCACTGTCGCCGACATCACAACGCACGATCGGCCTGATCGCCCTGAGCGTCGGCGCGATCCTGCTGTTGTATTTGATCACAACCGGGATTCGTCACGTGCACATCGGGTTGGTCGTTGTGGCCGCCGGATATGTGTTGGCCTTCGTCGGCACGCTGCGCGAGCACGGAATCACGTTCACGAGCCAATCGGGGGTGGTGCCTGTCGATACGCCTTGAGCCGCCGCACCGCTGCCGTGAACGTCTGTGCGACCGCCCCATTACGTCGCCATCGCGCGTCGATACGCGATGTCCGGCCGCGTCGGCTTCGCGCCCTCATAACCGGCCGCGTGCCAGCAGGCCGACCAGTGTTGCGGCTGAATCTCGAGTAGCGGCGGGTCGTCCGTACCGCACTTCGCATCGTCATTCATATCCCGACAGCGCGGGTGGAACGGACAACCACTTGGCAGGTCGGCCGGATTGGGCACCTGCCCGTCAATCACCTGCAGGCGATGCTTATCCTGACCCAGTCGCGGCATCGATTCGAACAGCCCGCGCGTGTAGGGGTGCAGCGGATGGTCGAACACCGCATCCACCGTGCCGTACTCGACGATCCGCCCGGCATACATCACCGCCACGACATCCGCGTTCTCCGCCACAACGCCCAGATCATGCGTGATCAGCATGATCGACATGCCGCGCTTCTCCTGAAGCTCGCGCAGCAGCTCGAGAATCTGCGCCTGAATCGTCACGTCCAGCGCCGTCGTCGGTTCATCAGCCAGCAGCAGCCGCGGCCGACACGCCAGCGCCATCGCGATCATCACCCGCTGCCGCATCCCGCCCGACATCTGATGGGGATACTCCGACAGTCGGCGGCGGGCCTCACCAATGCCCACGTCGTTCAGGGCGCTCTCAGCGATATCGATCGCCTCGCTGCGCGACACCTTCTGATGCAACAGGATCGCTTCGAGGATCTGCTCGCCGATGCTGTACACCGGGTTCAGGCTTGTCATCGGCTCCTGGAAGATCATCGCGATCTGATTGCCGCGGATCGCCTGCATCTGTCGATCGCTGTGATTCAGCAGATCCTGATCGTCGAACACGATGCGCCCCGTCTCGTATCGTCCGGGCGGGGTGGGCACCAGTTGCAGCGTCGACAACGCCGTGACCGACTTGCCGCACCCCGATTCACCGACCACCGCCAGCGTCTGTCGCGGGTACAGCGTCATGTTGACGCCGTTCACCGCTCGCACGCGTCCCTGATCCGACCAGAACGTCACAGCCAGGTCTTCGATCCGCAAAATCGGCTTCTCGGTTTGTTCTGCCAATTCAATGCCTTTCAGTTGCGGTTGACGTACGGATCAATCGCGTCGCGCAGCGATTCGCCAATCAGAATATACGCAAAGACGGTCAGGAAGATCGCGTTGCCCGGGAAAATCGCCATCCACCATTTGAATCCACCGGTGCCGCTGATCGTTTCACTGAGCATCTTGCCCCAACTGGGATCATCGATCAGCCCGATTCCCAGGAAGCTGAGGACCGATTCAGAGATGATCGCGCCCGCCACGCCGAAGCTCGCTTCGACCAGCACCGGCGCCACCCCGTTGGGCAGCATGTGTTTCAGCAGGATTGACCGAAGCGGCAGGCCCAGGGCGCGGGCCGCGAGCACGAAATCCTGATTGCGCAGCTTCAGGAATTCCGCCCGTGTGAATCGGGCGTAACCGACCCAACCCGTCACGCCGATCGCCACCATCATCGCGTAGAGTCGATACGCGTTCCACTCCGGCGGAATGACCGCGGCGATCGTCAACAGCAACAACAGTGACGGGATTGCCGCGAACACCTCGACGAAGCGCATCCCCATCAGATCGGCCCACCCCACGAAGAATCCCATGATGCTGCCGATCAGTACCCCGATCACCAGAGCGATTCCCGTCGCGATAAAGCCGATGGACACCGCGATGCGCGTGCCGTGGACCATGTTGCTGGCCACGTCGGCGCTATTCGTATCCGTGCCGAATAAATGGCACCCTTCCCGCCAATAGGTGATGCTCGGCTCGTGGTTGCGCATACCGCGCGTGTCGCGTTGTCGATCATGCGGAGAAAAGGCGATCGGCGTGTGTACGATCCACATCACGTCGTTGTCCCGTATCGCGTTGCGGTACGTGTGCAACACCTCCTTACGCGGCGGGTTGATCAGCCAGAAACACATCGGCGCCGCCACGATCACGATCGCGATGAACACCATTGCCCGCGGCAAACGGATGCGCTTCGGCACGTACCACAGCACGACGCCCGCCCCGGCCGCGATCAGCAGCAAAACGTCGATCGGCCGCAGAAACCGGAACAGGGGAAACTCAACGTCGCCGCCCACACGCTTGAAAATCAACGGGTGGCTGTTGGCGATGAACGGCGCGAGCACCGCCATGATCACCAGCAGCGTGATCCACATCAGGCCGACCTGGGCGCCGGGCCGAGACAGCGTGCGCTGCGCGACCATCTGCAGGTAGGTGCGTGGCCTCGAGGTGAGCGCCGCCTCATCCTGACCCGACGTGTTTGGATCGGCATGGGAATCAGTCATAGCTCACCCGCGGGTCGGCCACGGCGTAAAGAAGGTCCGCGACGAGGATGAAAACGAGACTGAGCACGCCGCCGATCAACGCGCCCGCCAGCACAAGCTCGCGGTCCCGCGCGAAGATCCCGTCCACCATCAGCAATCCCATGCCGGGGATGCTGAAGATCTTTTCGATCACGAACGATCCGGCCAGCAGCCCGGGCACGATGCCCGCTGCCACGGTAATCAACGGCAGCATGCTGTTACGCACCGTATGCCCCCAAAGGACGGTGCGCTCGTCCACGCCCTTGGCGCGGGCCGTGCGCACGAAATCCGCCGCAGTGTTCTCCAACACTGACGATCGCATCAGCTTCATCAGAAACGCGAACGATCCGTACACCATGCAGATCATCGGGAGCACCAGATGCCATGCCCGATCGGCCAACCATCCACGCTGGAACTGTCCGGCCGCGTCCGGGCCGGGGAGGAAGCGCATGTCCTGGGCATCCATCGACGTAATTCCCGACGGTGGAAACCACGCCAGATGATCACGATTGGCCAGGTAGCCGATCAGGAGCACCGCGACCATGATGTTCGGCATCGACCACAATGCCAGCACGAGCACACTGGACCCATGATCGAACCAGGACCCGCGATGCCGGGCCGCGTAGATCCCCAGTGGAATGGCCAGCGCGTAGGCGATCGGCGTGGTGATCAGATTCAGCGTCAACGTGATCGGAAGCGCCTCGGCGAATAACTCAATCACCGCCCGTTTTCGCGAGTACGCAAAACCGAGATCCGGCTTCTTGAACCCGAATCGATCAAACTGACGTGACCCCTCTTCGTCGAAGCTCACCTCGAATCCCACTGGTGAGATTTGGTTCAGCCAGCGGACGTATTGCACCAGGATCGGAGCATCGAGCCCGTAACGCTTCTCGTAATATTCCTTCAACTCACGGCCCTGCTCGCTGTCGAGCTGGCCGATCTCATTCAACGCCGAACCACCGATGCCGCCCGGCGACAAGGCCATGACCAGAAACACCACCAGGGTCATGCCCAGCAACGTGGGGAACATCAACAAAATGCGGCGAACAATGTAGTTGACCATGCGGCCACGTCCGTGCGGTTCCGGCGGTCATTGGCGCTTCTGTTGCAGCGTCGGCACGTACCATTCCGTGCGATCGTTCATGCCGACACGAACCATTTGCGTGTTCTTGAATCGTTTGTCGATGAATCGTAGCGATTTACGACGCAGCAGAAACGTGTAAGGCTGATCCTCGTATAGGATGCGATGACATGCCTGCCACAGCTTCATACGCTGCGGTTCGTCGATTGTGCGCCGGGCTTCGTCAATCAGCCGATCCAGTTCCGGGTTGCGATAGTTGGTGAAGTTATTTGCCCCGTTGGCAATCTGCGAACTGTGAAACATCTGCCGGATATCGCCCTCGATCGCGCCGCCTCCCCAAGCCAGGGCGCAGGCATCAAAAGCACGACCGTCCACGCGCTCGATGAAGATCGACCATTCCTGCGGGTCCTGTTGCATGATGATGCCGTGCTCGAGAAGCGTGTCCTTGATAAACAACATGACCCGCTCGTACGTGTCGTTCCCCGACGGGTAGGTGAGCGTGAAGATGAAATCGTCACCGGCGGCGTTCTGCAGGATGCCGTCGTCACCGGGCCGCCACCCCGCCTCATTCAGCAGAGCCATCGCCCGCTTCGCGTTGAACCGACGCGGCTGGAGCTCGGGATCCGACTGCTGCGTGGCCGGGTCGAATGGGCCCGACGTGGGCCGAGCGTGGCCGAGCATCACCTCTTCGGCGATTCGATGTCGATCAATCAGAAAGGTCATCGCCTGGCGCACACGCTTATCGGCGAACAGCGTCGGCTCGCCGTGACGCTCCACATTCCAAGCCACAAAGTTGTACCCGCTGGGTACGGCCTGAAACGCCGCGGGTTCGGTGCGGTCGGTCACGCGGGCGTCGTGGATCATCTCTTCGTATTGCTCAGGCGTCGCCACGAACAGATCGATCCCGCCGTTCTTGAATTCTGTCAGCCGAGGGACGTCCTTCTGGATCTCCAACCACACCAGCCCTCGCAGCGCCGGCTTCACACCCCAGTAATTCTCATTGCGTTCGAGTCGCATCAACTTGCCCGGCGCCCAGGTGCGCGGATCAGGCAATTGGTACGGTCCGCTACCCATCAGCAAGCCCGGCGTCGTGTTGAGCTCTTCAATATCTATCGGCCCGTAAAAGTGTTCGGGCAGCACGCTGAAACCCGCGACCATGCTGAACGCCAGATAGTGTGGCTCGCGGAACGTAAACCGAATCGTGCGGTCATCCAGAGCGACGAACGTCTCGACATTGTCGAAGAAATTCCGCGTCTGCGGGGCATCCAGTTTCGGGTTGTTCAGCAGCTCCCAGGTGAATTGCACATCGTGCGCCGTCAGACGCGTGCCATCCGAGAAATTCACGTCCGGCCGCAGCGTGAACGCGATCGTCATCGCCGGCGGGCGGTTCTTGTCGGCTTGTACCTTCTGATCACGCCACTGCTCAGCCGCCTGTGCACGTAACGCCTCAGCTTCGGGCGTGCCCGGCTCGGGAACCGACTCATCGGCCTCTTCCAGGGCCGCGACCAACTTCTGGAGATGATCGTCAATGACATTCGGATCGGCCTGCAACTGCCAGTCGAGCGCCGACTTCTTCACGTCAAGCCACGCGTTGTAATTCGCTGAGTTGTCATCAATCGTCCAATCCTCAGCCAGCAGGCCATACCACTCCAGGGTGTCCGGATCGCGACCTGCGAGCGATTCAAGCACGTAATTCTGAATCCGGGCACCGTACGCATCCTTGTAAGTCAGCGCCGTGACTGACACCAGCAGTGTGCCAAACGCGTCGATCAACACGTCACCCTCGGCGAAACCGTCACCGGCCCGTGCCGCTTCCAGGCGGGCGAACGGACTGTCCGCATCGTCCGTGTTCGGCTCATCATTCACGTCGGGCGGATCACTCGTCGTGGGGGCGACCGCCACGCCGTTCTTCAGTCTTCGATCCAACGTTGAAAGCGTGGATCGCATCTCGCTCTGCACATTCGACAGTGTCTTGATCTGCTCGTTGAGCGTCTGCAGCTCCTTGTACTCCCGATCCGACTGCTCGATCGCAAACCAGACACTGACGACCAGACCGATCAGCAGGGCAAAGAGCAGGAAGTCTTTAACGGTGAATCGTTTTTCCATAGTGTTGCGTTCTAAGATCGAGCCGCGTGGGGGTCCAGACGCTCGCGCAGCCCGTCGCCCAGAAAGTTCAAGGCCAGCAGCGTCAGTCCCAACGCCGCACATGGCCACGCCAGCAGCCACCAGTGTGATTTCACGAGATTCAACTGACCAAGCCCCTCGGCGGCCAGCACGCCCCAACTCGGCAGCGGCTCCTGAACGCCAATGCCCAGAAAGCTGAGAAATGATTCCTGCAGGATCGCCTGTGGCACGGTCAGCGTAGTATAGACGATGATCGGCCCGACCAGGTTCGGCAGCACGTGACGAAACAGAATCCGAGGCACCGAACACCCCGCCGCCCGCGCCGCTTCGACGTACGGCTGACCCTTGATGCTCAGCACCTGCCCGCGCACCACCCGCGCCAACGTCAGCCAACTCACCGCGCCGATCGCGATAAACAGCGCCGAGATGTTGATCAGCCACCGATTTTCCAGAACGAACTTCAGCACGCCCGTGGGCGTCTCATCCTGACTCGCCGCCTCGAAGCGCATGATCAACCCATCCACCGCGACAACCAGCAACAGCACGATCAGGATATAAGGCAGGCCGTACAGCACGTCGACGAATCGCATCATCACCGCATCAACGCGACCCCCGGCGTAACCGGCGATCATCCCCCAGGCCGTGCCGATGGTCACCGCGATCGCCGCCGCAGCCAATCCGATACCCAGCGAGATCGCTCCGCCCAGCGCGCAGCGCACCGCCAGCGATCGGCCCAACGTGTCCGTGCCCAGTAGCGTCCCCTGTCCGCTGACCGACGGCCGCGGCGCCTCGAGTGTGCGGTTCAGGTCCTGATCATTGAATTGATTCACCGTGAACGGCAATGTGCCCACGCAGATCACCGCCATCACGCCCAATACGGCCGCGCCCAGAATGATCGTGCGATTTGACCGTCGTTGCGATGGGCTGGCCGCCGATGCATCCATGGCGGTGAATGATACCGGCTTCCGCCGGTCCGTTCACGCGCTCGGGGCGGCCAGGCGTCGGGGCAGCGGATTCGCATCGTCCGGCGAATGCAGCGCCACCCGCGTCCGCAGGTTGTCCATCACGTTCATGAAGTTGATGTAGCTATCGTACGGCGACTCATACGGATTGAAATAATTGTGCACTGCGCCGTTGGCGTAATACTTCGTGCACATGTAATACACGTGGTCCGACGTCGTCAACCGACGCCAATCCGCCAGAAGCGCCGCGTCCCCCGACTCCTTCACCTGCTGCTCCAGCTTGTACAACTCGTGCAACGCATTGGACTGCATCGCGTTACCCAGCCACGCCGACAGATCCCGCTCCGTGTCGGCCCACGAGATCATGTGGGGCGTATCGAACGTGTCGACCGGCTCGTACCGGTCGATCGCCTCGCTGACGGTCAGAAAATCATTGTCCGGCGACGCCAGCAACTGACCCGGCAGTTCATCGAGGAAATCGAAAATGCCCGTCTCCGCCCACTGGTGCTCGCCGAACGTCTCAAAATCCATGAACAGATTGCACACTCGCCCCTGGCCGTTGAGACGATTGATCCAGCCAGCGTATTTCTCCGCCGTCAACGGAAACTCCGGCCACTCGTGATTTGAAAACCGAAACGCAATGTCATCCGACAGCCCGTAGTTCTTCAGCAGCAGCGAAATCCCCTCGGTGTGCGGCGGGCGATACACCTCATTCACGCTACGACCGTGCAGCACGTGGTCCGCGCCCTCGGCCAGAATCCCGCGATGCCGCCCCAGCGAGCCGATGTAATGCGCCAAGTCATTGTTGTAGATCAACTCGGTGTTGCGAAAGACCACCGGCGACTGGCCGAAAAGATCCTCGATCATCGCCGCGTGCTGCTCGACCTGCGCCCGGAACTCATCGCGGCTGTAAAGGAACGACATCGAGTGGTAGTACGTCTCGTTGAGAAACTCCACACAGCCGGTCCGCGCCAACGCCTCCAGCGCATCAATCACGTGCGCCGCCTGCGTCCGCAACTGATCGATCAGCACCCCGGACACCGACAGGCTCAGCCGGAACCGCCCGTCATGCCGGTCAATCAGATCCAACAGCAGCCGTGTCGCCGGCGCGTAGCACTTGTCGACGACCTTCTGGAGAATCTCAACGTTGTGGTGATCGTCGAAATAATCGCTGCGCGTGTCGAAGACGCTGTAACGCCCCAAACGCAGCGGCTGGTGCATCTGAAAATACATGCAAACGGACGGCATGGATCAATTCCCCTGAACACAAACCAATGACCGCAGACTCAAGACGCCGCGTCTACGCATAGTGTCCCCGGCAGTGCGCCGCTGTCAACCATGAAAATCGCACAAACGCAGATTCAGCGGTGCTATAGGTCATCGACAAGGACGATTATCAGCTTCCCCGGACCGTGCACCCCCGTGATCAGCACCCCCTCGATGTCCGCGGTCTTGGACGGCCCCGTGATCCACGCCTGGCTGCTGGGCAGTTCCGCCGGGCTCATTCCCTCCAGTCGGGGCAGATAGTCCAACATATCCGGCAGAATGTCACGACGGCGCACGACCGCAATGTGCACCGGCGGGGCCAGCGACGCCCCCCGGGCATGGGCCGCATCGGAATTGCAGATCAGCGTGCCGGTCTCCGCCAGCCCCGCGTGCACGCCGGTCAATCCCGCATCCGCCTGATAGGCGCTCGTCATCTTGGAATCGTTCCGCCAGTCCAGCCGAACGA
>NYZD01000060.1 GCA_002685935.1 Planctomycetaceae bacterium
CAGCCGAGCATCTGGACGAGTTCGAGGAGGTTTCCTTCGGGGTCGCGGGCGAAGAAGAGGCGGGCTTTGCCGTTGGGGTCGGTGGTGGGTTGGCTGAGCAGTTGGCAACCTGCGTCGGCGAGGGTCTGCCAGGCGGCGTCGACGTCGGCGACGGTGTAGGCCATGTGGCGGATGCCGCGGTCGCACAGGTCGTTGGCGGCGGGCGGGGGTGTGGGGTGGGCGTCGTCTTTGAGTAGTTCGACCATGGAGCCGTCGGGGGCGGTGAGCTTGATCATCCAGAGGTCGACATCGTCGAGGGCCTGGATGGTATCGATGAACTCTCCTTTTTCGCGGAAGTCGATCTGCACTTCGAGGCCCATGACGTCGCGCCAGAAGTGGAAGGATTTTTGCATGTCGCTGACGACGATGCCGACGTGGCGGGTGGCGAGGATCATGGGCGTGCTCCTTGGATTGTGAAGTTATTGATGGCGCGCGATCAGAGGGCGGCGGTTTGTTCTTCGAGGGCCTGGGCGATGACGGTGACGGCTTCGAGCAGGGCGGGTTCTGTGATGCAGAGGGGCGGGGCGATCTTCAAGGTCCGGCGGCCGGTGGGGATGATGAGCACGCCCAGTTCGCGGCAACGTGCGGCGATGTGTTTGTCGAGGTCGGGCAAGGTGGGGGATTCGACGGGGCCGGACAGGTCGATTGCCCAGGCGAGGCCTTTGCCGACGACCGAGCGGATGACGTGGGGGAAGCGTTGTTGGAGGTCGGCGAGGGCGTCGCGGAGGACGGATTCCATCTGGGCGGCGTGATCGACGAGGTGTTCATCGCGGAGGACTTCGATGTTGGCGATGACGGCGGCGGCGCAGAGGGGGTTGCCGGTGTGGGTGGAGGACATGTCGCTGGGGCCGGCGAGGTCCATGATGGATCGGCGGGCGGCGACGGCGGACATGGGTAGGGAGGAGGTCATGCCTTTGCCGAGGGCGACGATGTCGGGTTGGACGTTGAAGTGTTCGAAGGCGAACCACTTTCCGGTGCGGCCGAAGCCGGCCTGAATCTCATCGAAGGTGAGCAGGATGTCGCGGGGCGCGGCCCATTGCGTGAGGGCATCGAGGAAATCAGGGGGCATGAAAGAGACGGTGGGGCCCTGGAAGGTTTCGGTGATGACGCCGGCGATTTTGTCTTCGTCGATGTTTCGATCGCGAAGGGATTGGAGTCCGCGCTCGAGGCATTCGCGGCCGCAGTGTTGGTAGTTGGGTTTACCCCAGGGGCAGCGATTGCAATCGGGGAAGGGGATGTGATGGAAGCCAGCGGGGCGGAGGCCCATCCAATTTTTCTGGTCGTCGAAGCCACCGGCCATTTGGGCGGCCATGGTGCGGCCGTGGAATGCATTGTGGAAGGAGAGGATGTGAATTTTGTCGGGGTGGATGGACTGGCCGTGGAGGCGCATGAGTTTGATGGCGCATTCGACGGCTTCGGAGCCGGTGGTCAGGAACAGGACGCGCTCGAGGTGGTCGGGGAGGATGTCGCGGAGGGCGCGGGTGAGTTTGAGCCGCATGGCGGCGGGGTTGATGTAATGCTGCCAGAGGCCGGTGTCGAGTTGGTCTTTGATGGCCTGTGCGATGTGGGGATGGCTGTGGCCGGCGTTGGCGAGGATGATCGCGGAGGTGAGATCGATCCACTTGTTGCCGTGGGCATCGTGTACCTGGAAGCCCTGGGCGTGGTCCCAGACGACGGGTGAGAAGCCGGCGATGGAGCGGGGTTCTTCGGCGGCGAGGGCGTCGAGGATGGGCTGAGAGTCGGGGTGGGGGATGGGCGAGCGGATAGTGCGGAATTCGGTGTCGATGGTCTGGGTGGACATGGTGGTGCTGCGAGGTCTGTGATGGAGCGCGTTGGCCGAACGGTGGTGCATGTTAGTGGACGGGGGATGATCCGTCAGCACTTGTTGCGAACCGGATTCGACATCCGCAAGGGATGGCAAGGGCCTGCGCGTTTCGGCCGATCGAGGTGATGCGGAGGCGGCGTTTCCAGATGTCAGTCGTGGGGGGCGTCGTCGGCGCGGGGTAGCCAGGCGGTGACTGATTCGGCCCGAGCTGGAATGTAGGAGCGCGTGAGGGCGTTCCAAATGGGAGGTGCGCGCCAGAAGTATTCAAACACCAACTCGCGGCTGCCGGCGCCCTGGGGTGCGGGGCCTCGGTCCGGGTTCACCTCGGTGAGCGCGAAAGGCACGCGGCGCTGTTCCAGTTCGGTCACGAGTCGCGCCGGGTCCCACCGCCCGGTCTCGAGCATGGCGCCGAAGGCGAACGGGTCGTTTAGCCACGGCCTTTCGCCGCTCGCCAGCACGGCGGGGAAGAAGTGCGCTTCGACGAGGGGGTGACCTTCGAACCGGAGCGGCGGAGGCGCCATCGTTGAAGCTGTCCACATCTTCAGTTCGGGTACGTTTTTCCAAGCGGCGTGGGCCGCGGGCAGGAACATGGCGACGGCGAGTATCGAGGCGACCACGGTGTGGCGGCGTCGCGGCGTGCGCTTACCAGGCAGGCTGGACTCGTCATCTTGCGACGGCCATCGGATCGTTGCGAGCAACAGCAGCGCGAAGGTGGGCTCCAGAAAGTAATTGACGCTTGAGCCGGTCTTGAGCATGGCTGCGATGTGGAGGGCCGCGCTGCCAAGAAAGTAGAGACCGGCGAAATCGCGTGGCCGACGTGCGGCGCCGGCGATCAATACACCCGCGAGAATCGGGAGCCACTGGATCGGCGCCGACGCGACGAACGTGGACCACAGGTTGGCCCAGCCGGCGTCGACGGTCAGCGCCCCGACCGTGTTGGCGAGGTAGCCACCGTCCGTGACGGTGTCGAGCAGAAACACGGTCACGACGACCGTCACGATCAGGAGGGCGGCAAAGATCAGACCGGTCTTGAGGCGACCGTCGATCGCCAGGGTGAGGGCGACCGCAGCCGGAGCCGCCACGAAGCTCTGCTTGGCGAAGAAGGCGCAGAAGAAGGCCAGGCCGGCGAAGCATAGCGGGGCCGCGCCGCGGCGGATCCGCCGACCCCGTGGATCAAGGACCGCCCAGATTCCGAGCCAGGTGAGAAACAGCGCCAGCGGATCAGGCTGGGCGGCGCTGATGAGCCGGTATACCGCCGGCGTTATCAAGGATGCGGCGGCGATGGCGAGGACCCAGGCGGCGGGGGCGCGTCGTCTTAATGTGTGCAACGCCAGGAGGCCGAGCAGACCCAAGAACGCCAAAGCGCTGACGGCTCGGAGGCCGAGCAGCGTCCCCACGGTGCCGAACGCCCTGTCGGCAGCGGCGGCGGCCAGGAAGTAGCCAGGGGGATACAGCGTGAGGACCACCGGGGGCTCCTGCCAGCTGTCGGATGGGTAGAGGTCCGCCACGTCACCGGCGGCCTCGAGAGCGGCGAGGCTGCCGAGGACCGGGCCTTCGGTGTAATAGAAGACGGTCCCCGGGCGAGCCAGGCGGACGCCGGCGAAGAACAAGGCGAACCCAACGAGTGCGAGGCTGACGGGGATGCAGAATTTCCAGACCCGGCTGCGACGAAACGTCGGCATGTCAGGTTTTTGCAACATGGCGATCGGGTGCATCGCGGCAGGGGTCTGTATCGTCGGTTCACTGTAAGTTGCCGAAGATCCCGCCGAATTGGTGCAGGCAGTCTAGCCGGTCGCGGACCATTGCGGCAAGGACGTACCGGTCCATGTCGGGGGACGCGGTGGGTTGTCGGTCACGATCACGTTGGGGACGGTGGGATCGAGCAACGGGTGATTGGCGATTCAACGCAAACGTGGTTCGACATCCTGCGCGGACATGACGGCGCCGCGGGCGGTCGGCACTTGACGAGCGGGGGGAAATCGCCAAGAGTTCGGCATGGGCAAAACAGCATATGTGGCGTTTGATCTGGGCGCGGAGTCCGGCCGGGCGATGTTGGGCGTGCTGGATGACGGGCGGTTGACATTGGAGGAGGTGCATCGCTTCGCGAACATTCCGCAGCGATTGCCGAGCGGGCTGCACTGGAATCTGGGGGAGATGTGGGAGCAACTGGTGGAGGGGTTGCGGCTGGCGGTGGTGCGGGCGCGGGCGGTGGGGGTGACGATTCGCTCACTTGGGGTGGACACGTGGGGGGTGGACTACGGCGTGATCGGGGCGTCGGGACAGTTGCTGGGGTTACCGTTTGCCTATCGAGATGAGCGCAATCTGCCGGCATTCGAGAAGGTGATGGCGCGGTTGGGTGAGGCGCGGCTGTTCGCGGCGACGGGAATTCAGTTCATGCAGTTCAACACGTTGTTCCAACTGGCGGCGCAGCACGAGGCGGAGCCGGCGGTGTTGAACGGCGCGGATCGGATCCTGTTCATGCCCGATCTGCTGCATTACTTTTTTTCGGGGGTGGCGGTGAACGAGGCGTCGGTCGCATCGACGACCCAGATGATCGATCCGCGGACGGGCGCGTGGGCGACGGGGTTGCTGGACGAGTTGGGATTGCCGACGCAATACTTGAAAGAGATTGTGCCGGCGGGGACGGTGTTGGGGGCGCTGCGGGCGGACGTGGCGGAGGCGACGGGGGCGCCGGCGGAATTGAAGGTGATCATGCCGGCGTCGCATGACACGGCGAGCGCGGTGGCGGCGGCGCCCGCAGAGGAAGGGGGAAAGACGTGGTGTTATCTATCGAGCGGGACGTGGTCGCTGATGGGGGTGGAGCTGGACGAGCCGAACCTGAGTGACGCGGCGCGCGACGTGCCGTTCACGAATGAAGGTGGGGTGGCGGGCGAGATTCGGTTCCTGAAGAACATCTCCGGGCTGTGGCTGGTGCAGCAGTGCCGGGCGGAATACGAGCGGGCGGGGAATCGGTATGAGTACGACCAACTGGCGGGACTTGCGGCGGCGGCGCCGGGATTTGTGACGCTGGTGGATCCGGATCACGGGTCGTTCGCGGCGGCGGGAGAGATGCCGACGAAGATCGCGGCGTTTGCTGAGGCAACGGGTCAGCCGAAGCCGAAGGACGTGGGGGCGACGGTGCGGTGTTGTCTGGAATCATTGGCGCTGACGTATCGGCATACGCTGCTTCGGTTGGAGCGGGTGTTGGATCAGCGGATCGAGGTGGTGCACGTGGTGGGCGGGGGCGGTCGGAACGGGCTGTTGAATCAGATGACGTCGGACGCGACGGGTCGGCGGGTGGTGGCGGGGCCTTACGAGGCGACGGCGGTGGGGAACGTGCTGGTGCAGGCGATGGGGGCGGGGGACGTGCGGGACCGGGAGCACATTCGGGCGATTGTGCGGGAATCGTTTGAGCCGGTGACGTACGAGCCGAGGGAGACGGGGGATTGGGACGGGACGTATGAGCGGTATCTGGGCGTTTTGGGGAAATAGTGTGCAGTTATGCTCAGGGCGGCTCTTAGCGGCTCCGGCGCGGGGAACCGGATCGCGGTTCCACCGCAGGTCATGCGGCGGTTGGCTGGTGACCGGGCGCGATCGTGATTGGAAATCTAGTGCAGTTTGAGTGTGGCGAGGGCGAGGGCGGCGAGGAGGGCGGAGATGAGCCAGAAGCGCACGACGACTTGTTGTTCGGTCCAGCCGGCGAGGTGGAAGTGGTGGTGGATGGGTGCGCAGCGGAAGAGTCGCGAGCCGTGTGATGCCTTGAAGTAGCCGACCTGGAGGATGACGCTGAGCGCTTCGGCGACGAGGATGCCGCCGATGAGCACGAGCAGGAGTTCCTGTCGGATGACGACGGCGATGTAGCCGGCGAGCGCCCCGAGGGGGGGCGATCCGGTATCGCCCATGAAGACCTGGGCGGGGTGACAGTTGAACCAGAGGAAACCGAGGCAACCGCCGACGATGGCGCCGGCGACGATGGCGAGTTCGGCGGCGGCGGGGACGAGGGGGACGCGGAGGAAGCCGGCCCAGGATTCGATGCCGGCGGTGAGGGCGAGGATGAGGAAGGCGAAGCCGACGATGGCCATGATGCCGCTGAGCAGTCCGTCCATGCCGTCGGTGAGGTTGGCGGCGTTGGAGGAACCGGAGATGACCAGGACGGTGAGGATGCCGAAGGCCCAGGGACCGAGGGTAATCAGATCGTCGGCCGAAGCGCCTTCCCACGTGGCCTGGAAGGGGAGGTTGAGGACGTGAGACATGTTGTGCATGTGGTCGGTGGGTTGACCGGCGGCGGCGGCTTCGATGGCCTGTTGGTATGACCACAGGCCGTGGTTGTGGATGAAGAATCCGAGCACGAGCGCCCAGCCGACCTGGAAGACGAGTTTTTCCCAGGTGTACAGGCCGTGCCGGGGCCCGGGGGCGCGGCGTTGGGACGTGAGTTTGAGATAGTCGTCGACGGCGCCGAGGCCGGCGTACATGATCAGACAGATCAGGGCCATCTGGACGTAGAACTCGCGGATGTCGGACAGCAGGACCGTGGTGAAAAAGATGGCGGCGGCGATGAGGATGCCGCCCATGGTGGGGGTCATGGCTTTATCTTTGGTGAGTCGGTTGAGATCGACGTTGTCGAACTCGGGGTTGTCGCCGATTTTGAGGCGAACCAGGGCGCGGATGGTGCGTCGGCCGAACAGGACGACGATGAGGAATGAAAGGATGACCGCGGCGACGGCGCGGAAGGTGGTCTGATCGAAGACCATGACCGTCCACCACAGGTTGTTGTCCTGCAGCCAGTCCTTCATCGATTGGATGATGACGTAGATCATGCGGGCTTGATTTTGGCGCGGCGGGTCGCACCGTCGGGATCATGGATGGGGATAGTGACGTCGATTGGGATCGGGTGCCTCCGTGCACGGGGTCAACGCCCTGACTTATACCACGACGAAAGCAGCGAGAAAACGCGCCGGTGTCGTTTTGCGGGGCCAAATCGTTTTTCGAATGCGGGGATAAGACGCTCGAGTTTCATGCCGCGGGAAGCCTTGAGCAGGACGGTATCGCGGGGTCGAAGCCAAGCGGCGACGCGGTCGGGGGTTTGGTCGGACCAGTTGTCGATGGTGTGCGCCGCGGCGCCGCGACTGTCAGCGGCGGCCATGCGGGGACCGATGAGGATGATGGTACTGACGAGGTACTCGGCTTCCTCGATGAGCTGAAGGTGCAGGTCGGCGGATGTGTCGCCGAGCTCGAGCATGTCGCCGAGGATGGCGACGCGACGGGCGGGGGCGGGGTAGTCACGCAGGGTGAGCAAGGCGCCGGTCATGGACTCGGGGTTGGCGTTGTAGGCATCGTTGATGAGGGTGACACCCTTGCCGAGGTGTTGAAGGGTCAGTCGCATGGGAGGGGATTGGGCTTTTGCGAGACCGGCGGCAATCTGCCTGTCATTCAGTCCCATTTGCCGGCCGACGGCGATTGCGGGCAGTGCGTTGAATGCGTTGTGGGCGCCGAGCATGGGCAGTTTGAAGGTGCGCTGGTCATTGACTTGAAACGCGATGCCTTTCTCGACACGCTGCACGTCTGAGAGCGTCAGGTCAGAATCGGGGAACCGGCCGAACGTCACGAGGTTGGGCGCGTGCTCGACGCAATCGAGCAACGTGTTGTGGTCACCGTTGACGATGCAGACGCCATCTTGGGGAACGTGATCAAACAGCGAGGCCTTTTCGCGAATGATCGCGCCGACATCGCCGAGGCCTTCGAGGTGGGCACAGGCAATGGCGGTGATGATGGCCATATCGGGTTGGGCGATGCGGGCGAGGGCGGCGATCTCGCCGGGGGCGTTGGTGCCGATCTCTACGACGACGTAGGCATCGGTGGGTTTGGCGTTGAGGAGGGTCCAGGGGACGCCGATGGCGTTGTTGAAACTTTTTGGGCTGACCGATCCGCGGAAGTGCGGGGCGAGGACAGCGTGGATGATCTGTTTGGTGGTGGTCTTGCCGACGGAGCCGGTGACGCCGATGACGCGCGCGGCGAAGGTCTGGCGGTAAGCGGCGGCGAGTCGGCCCATGGCTTTGAGGACGTCATCGACCAGGAGCACGGAAGCGGGGGTGTCGTTGACCGATTCCAGTGCGTCGGGTTGATCGATGACGAGCAGGGGGCTGCCGGCGCGCGCGGCGGTTTGGAGGTAGTCGTGGCCGTTGAAGTTTTCGCCGCGGAGGGCGAAGAAGATCTGTCCGCGTTGGATGGTGCGGGTGTCGGTGCTGACACCTTCGGGGGTGGGTGCGTCGGCATCGTCGGCGGGGCGGCGGAGGAATCGACCGCCGGTGTGGCGGAGCAGGGATTGGGGTGAGAAGAAGGTCATGAGTCGGCGCGGGCGGGCGTTTGGTTGAGGGCGTGGAGCGCGGCGCGGGCATGGAGGCGATCGTCGAAATCGATGCGCTGCGTGCCGAGGATCTGGTAGTCCTCGTGGCCTTTGCCGGCGAGAAGGACGATGTCGTGGGGTTGGGCGTCGTGGACGATCTGTTGGATGGCGTGGGCGCGGTCGGGGACGACGGCGGCGCGCGATCGGGCGTCGGCGGGGACGCCGGTGAGGATGTCGTTGATGATCTGGGTGGGGTCTTCGGTGCGGGGGTTGTCGGAGGTGATGACGATGCGGTCGGCCAATTCGCAGGCGACGGCGGCCATGCGGGGGCGCTTGGTGGCGTCGCGATCGCCACCGCAGCCGAACAGGACGCGGAGTTGGGCGGGGCAGAGCGGGCGGAGGGCGGTGAGGACGTTGCGGAGGGCGTCGTCGGTGTGGGCGTAGTCGACAAGGACGGTGAAGGGGGGAGCGGCATCGTCGCCGATGACGCGTTCGAGGCGGCCGGGGGTGCCGGGGAGTTGGGCGATGATGTCGGGCAGGTGCGGATCGCTGAGGTCGAGGCCGAACCGCTCGGCGGCGGCTACGGCGGCGAGCAGGTTGTAGACATTGTGCTTGCCGATCAGGGGGGATTCGACGGTGACGGCGCCGGTGGTGGAGGTGAGTTGGATGCGGGTGCGGTGGGCATCGATGTGGTCAATGACGGCGCGGGTGTCGGCGGACCCGACATCGGCGGCGGTGATGGCGAATCGTTTGGGCGTGGCGGGGAAGGTGCGGCCATCGAGCATCGTCTGGTGCCAGGGGTCGTCGGCGTTGACGATGGGCTGGCCGGATTGTGGATCGAGC
>NYZD01000061.1 GCA_002685935.1 Planctomycetaceae bacterium
CCCCCCCGCGCGGCCCGCCCGCCCCCCCCCGCCGCCGGCCCGATACGCATCAAGGCCTCGACACCACCCACATATTTAGATATATTAATCTGATATTACTTGGGGATAGGCCGACCCCCGCGCATCGGTATCTCGCCGCCTCAGGCAGGACAAGGAGACCCACCATGCGATATCTGCGTTCCCCCCAAACCGCGATCGACCCGCGCCCCCTCGCCCTCGCCGCCCTGGTCGTGCTCATCGCCGCGCCGGCGCTCGTCCACGCCCAAACCTTCAGGCTCCTCCACACCTTCGACGACCCCACCGTGACCACCGAAGACCAATTCGGCATCGACGTGGCAATCCAGGATAACCACGTGTTGATCGGAGCGTTCATGGATGACACCGCCGGCACAGATGTCGGACAGGCCCACCAGTTCGACGCCACCCGCGGAAACCTGATCCGGACCATCGACGACCCGAACGTCACCAGCGGCGATCGGTTCGGGTTCTCCGTCGCCGTCGACGCCGGCGGCCTGCTCATCGGTGATTATTGGGATGACACCAATGGCCTCGACAACGGACGGGCGTACCGGTTCGACGCCGCCACCGGCAATCGGCTCACGACCTATGACGATCCCAACGTGTTGGGTGGCGACCGCTTCGGATACGCCGTCGCCTTCGACGGGAATCACGTCCTCATCGGCGAGCCGGCGGATATGACACAGGGATCTTTTGTCGGCCGAGCGCAATTGATCAACGCCTCCACCGGCGCCGTGATCCACACCTTCGACGACCCCAGTGCGACCACGGCCGACCAGTTCGGCAATGCCGTGGCGATCGACCGCAACTACATCCTGATCAGCGATCACAGCGACGACACCTACGGCCTTAACGTCGGCCGCGCGCATCTGTTCGACGCCGCTTCCGGGAACCTGCTCAGGACGTTCGACGATCCCAACGTCACGACCGCCGATCAATTCGGATACGACGTGGCGATCGACGGCGATCACGTGCTGATCTCAGACCTCTACGATGACACCGACGGCCCAAACGCCGGACGGGTCCACCTGTTCGACGCCGTCACCGGTAACCGACTCCACACCTTCCAGGACCCCACCCCCACGGCCCTGGATACCTTTGGCATTGCCGTCGCCATCGACGGCAACTACGTCCTGATCGGCGACTACGCTGACGATACCCACGGCAATAACGTCGGCCAGGCCCACCTGTTCGACGCGACCACCGGCGCCTTCCTGCAAACATTTAACGATCCCACCGTCACCACCGAAGACCACTTTGGCATATCCGTCGCCATCGACGGCGACCGTGTCCTCATCGGAGCACGCTGGGACGACACCCAGGGGACCAACGTCGGACAGGCCCACCTGTTCGTCCGACTCCCCGGCGACATCAACGGCGACGGCGTCGTCGACGTTGCCGACCTCGCCCTCGTTGGCGCTCAGTGGGGTACCCCCGGCCTCGACCCCCTCAACGCCGACATCGCCCCCGCGCTCCTCGGTGACGACATCGTCGACGTCGCCGACCTCGCCCTCGTCGGCGCCAACTGGCAAACATCCACCGGCCCGTCCACCGACGCGGACGCCACAACCGTGCCTACACCCACCGCGCTCGCTTGTGGATGCCTGGCGCTCACCGGCCTCATCCGCCGCCGACGCTGACCCCATCGCTCCACTACCGAGCGATGCCCGCGACCCGTTCAACCCTCGTCCGGCTCATCGGTCGCCTGTCCCTCCGTGCGACCCCCGCCTAGCTGCCGAAACAGTTGAATCAGATTCCGCGCCCCCAGCGGAATGATCACCGCCGCCACCACAAAAAAGCTCGCCAGCCCGACGATGTACACGTATTTCCAGAATGTGATCCAGCCGTCCATCGCTTAACTCGCTTTCACAGTCGCGCTCGACTGTCCAACCGCATCGGCCTTCGGCTTGTCCGGCCAGATCAGTGACACCACCACAAACAACACCGCGCACAACGCGAAACAACCAAGCCCCAGCCATTGCTTATGCACCGGCACATCAAGGAACAACCCGACTACCGCGATCGTCCCCGCCAGCAGCGCCGCCACCGCCCCTTTGCTCGATGCCCGTTTCCAATAAATGCCGCCGATCAACGCCGCCGTCGATCCACTGATATAGATCGTCCCCGTCACCGCCATGTAATTCCATACGCTGTCCGGCGTCTTCACCCACACCCCGAACACCAGCAGGAACACCCCGATTGACACAACCACCCACCGTGTGATTCGAATCTGCTCCCGGTCGCTCAGCGGTCTGCCGATCGATGGTCCGATCACATCCCGCGTGATCACCGAGGACCAACACAGCAAATAGCTGTCGTGTGTGCTCATGAACGCAGCCATCACCCCCGCCACCAGCAATCCCAGAATCCCGCTCGGAACAATCTTGCCCAACAACAGCGGCAACGCCTGTCCCGCGTGTCTCGCGTCCGCCGCCCCGTCCAAACCCTCCGGGAAAAAGTGAGCCCGCATATCGGGGTGCTGAGAGATCATGCAGAACGCCGCCACCGCCAGCAGCGCCGGGATCGCCAGCCGCACAAACTGCGCCGGCCCCGCGTAAAAAAACGTCCGCCGCGTCGCCCGCTCGCTCGTCGACGTCAACATGCGCGATGCTTCCGGCGCCCAACACAACGCCGCGCCAAAGAATACCGCCACGTTGAACAGCACCCACACCCACCCGTATCCGCCCATGGCCACCGGATTGAACGCCGCCTCCCCGCGATGCCCCTGCATCGTCGTCACCATCCGATCCCAACCCAGGTTCGGGTTCGACAGCGCGAACCACACCGCCAACCCCAGCCCGACACTCAACACAATGAACTGCAGAAAATCAGTGACGATCACCGACACCATCCCCCCCACCACCGTGTAAAGCACCACCAGCACGATCAACACCGATGTGATGATGTTCACCGTCAACTGTGCGTTGCCGTCCGCGCTCAATCCCGTCGAATACGTGATGAACGTCGCCCCCAACTTCGGGAACATGCCCATGTTCAGAATGCCCGCCGCCGCGCAGATCACCCCCGCCGTGATCCGCGTTCGCTTCCCGAACCGATGCTCAAAATATTCCTGAATCGTCAGCAGGTTCATCCGCCGCAGTCGCCCGATCACAAATCCCGTCGAACCCAGCAGCAAGCCCACCGCCGCCCCGATCACCGCCAGCGTCACGTACGCGAACCCGTGCGTCAGCGCATCGATCGACGCATACATCAGCGTCACCAACCCCAGCCCCGTGCCGATGTACGTCGCCACGTTCAGCGCCGCGCCGCTCCCCCGGCCGCCCACCATGTAATCCGCCACACTATGGATGTACCGATTGACCAGCAGCCCCGCCGCCACCGCGCCAACCAGATAAACCACGACGATCACCCAGTCGATCGAGCCGAAATTGGTTTCAAACATCACCCCATTATGCCCAACACCCGCCGCGCGCCGCAAACCGCACCGCGCCGGACACACCCCGGCCGTCCCGTCAGTCTTCTGTCAAGCACCCATGGACCCGCTTCGCCGCGTCAATCACCCCCGCTTGTCCGCCGGCACGTAGTCACGCTCACCCGCGCCGGTATAAACCTGACGCGGCCGCGCGATCCGCGCCGTCTGCTGAAACTGTTCGTACCAGTGCGCGATCCAGCCCGGCATCCGGCCGATCGCGAACATCACCGTGAACATGTTCACCGGGATCCCGATCGCCTTGAGAATCACGCCGCTATAGAAATCCACGTTCGGATACAGCTTCCGCTCGATGAAATACTCATCGTGCAGCGCCACCTGCTCAAGCTCCTTGGCCAGATCCAGCAGCGGATCGCTCAGCCCCAGCGCATTGAGCAGATCGTCCGCCGCGTCCTTCAGAATCAGCGCCCGCGGATCGAAGTTCTTGTACACCCGATGCCCAAACCCCATCAGCCGCGTGTTCGGATCCGTCTTCACCTTCTCAATGTACTGAGACAGCGACGTATCTGAATCGTGGATGTGCTGCAGCATGTTGATCACCGCCACGTTCGCACCCCCGTGCAGCGGTCCCCACAACGCACAAACCCCCGACGACGTCGACGCGAACAGATTCGCCCCCGACGAGCCCACCACCCGCACCGTCGACGTCGAGCAGTTCTGCTCGTGATCCGCGTGCAGAATAAGGAACATTCGCATCGCCCGGATCACCTCGTCCGGCGCATCGTACGGCACGAACGCTTCGGAAAACATCATGTGCAAAAAATTACGCGTGTACGACAGCGCCGGATTCGGATAATTGATCGGCTTGCCGATCGACATCCGAAAACTGTACGCCGCGATCGTCCGCACCTTGCTGATCAGCTTCGCCGTCGCCTCCGCCATGTGCTCTTCATCATCCATCCGAAGCAGTTCCGGGTGGTAGCAGCTGCATGCGTTGATCATCGCCGACAACATCGCCATCGGCGGCGCGTCCGGCGGGAACGCCTCGAACTGATGCAGCATTCCCTCGTGCAGCATCGCGTTCGCCGTTAACTCCTCGCTGAACGCCGCCAACTGCGACGGCGTCGGCAGCTCACCCCAGATCAGCAGCCACGCCACCTCAATGAACCGGCTCTGCGTCGCCAACTGCTCGATTGGGTGGCCGCGGTACCGCAAAATCCCCTTCTCGCCGTCGATGTAGCAAATCTTGCTCGAACACGACCCCGTATTCCCGAAGCCGTTGTCCAGCGTGATGTATCCGCTCGCACCGCGCAGCTTCGAGATGTCCACCGCGTGCTCGTCTTCCGTCCCCACCGTCACCGGCAACTCAACCGTCTTGTCGCCCGGCAGCTTCAAGTGCGCTGTCGTCGTTTTTGTCGCGTCTGCTTCGGCGAGATCGCCCATGCCCAACTCCTTCTGGGATCGTGATCAACCCATCATCAAAATGAATGTCCGGATCGCAGGCCGGACCGGCGAATCCTGCCATCTGCCCTCGTCCAACCAAGTCCCGCCATTGTAGACGATTTCAGCGCGATTGTCCGCCCCGCCCCCACGCCGCCTCTCACGCCGCGCAACCGCGCCCCGACACGTCGCCCAACGCCGCCGCCGCCCCAACATCTCACCGGCGCCGACGCCAGACCCGCCAACCGCCCCGCCGCATCGTCAGCGCTACCGAATCACGGCTCCGTGTGCACGTCCGGCAGCTTCAGGATCGCGTAACGATACATGTCGCCCTGACGCACCGTGATCCGCACGCCCGCGCCCAGATCGTTCGCCTCCAGCGCGTCCAGCAGCTCTTCCAGGCTCGACACCGGCTCGCCCATCACGTCCGTGATGATCATGCCCCGGGCCAGGCCTTCCGCCGCCGCGATCGATCGCGACCGCACCCGCTCGATGATGACCCCCGGCACGTGCTCAATGTCCATTCGATCGGCCAGCGTTTCGCTCAGCGTCGCCAGCTCTTCAATCCCCAGCTGACGAAGCGATTCCATCCGCTCGTCCTGGGGCGGCTCCGGCGCCTCCCGGTCACCACGCAGAATCCCCGCCACCGCATCCGTCTCCGGCAGTTGTTCAAGCGTCACCGTGATGTTCACCCGCTGGCCCGGCGTCGTCCTCGTACCGTCACGCACCACCGTCACCGTCACTGCCGTGTCCGGGTCGTAGCTGGCAATCAGCAATCGCAGTTCCTGGTCCGTGGCGATCTCCTCACCGTTCACCGCCACGATGATGTCGCCGCGCCGAATCCCCGCCGCGCCCGCCGGGCCGTCCGGCAACACCTTCTCCACCAACACCCCCCGCCCGTCATACCCGAACGTCGTCCCCATGTCCGCCGTCAGCGTGTTGATCAGCACCCCCAGATACCCGCGCCGCACCTGCCGGTTCTCAATCAACGACTCAATGTGATGTCGCAGCATGTTCGCCGGGATCGCGAACCCCACCCCCTGTCCGATCCCCGTGTTCGTCGCGATCGCCGTGTTCATCCCCACCACTTCGCCGTAGATGTTCGTCAGCGGGCCGCCGCTGTTACCCGGATGAATCGCCGCGTCCGTCTGAATAAAGTCCTCATATCCCATCGTCCCCAGAATCCCCACCGTGCGCCCGGTCCCCGAAACAATCCCCTGGCTCATCGAAAACTCTTTCCGGAATGGCGATCCGAACGCGAACACAATATCCCCCTGCGCGATGCGTTCGCTCTCTTTCTCAAAATCCGCCAGCTTCGCCGGATGAAGACCGTCTCCCTCCACCTTCAGCACCGCGATGTCCGTCCGCATGTCCTTGCCCACAAGCGTCGCTTCACGCGTGGTCTTGTCGAAGAATTTCACCACGATCTTCTCCGCCCCGTCCACCACGTGATAGTTCGTGATGATGTGGCCTGCGTCATCGTACACCCAGCCGCTCCCGTTGCCGTACTGTTCCGGCACTTCGAAGTCCTCGTACCGGTCGTTGCCCCGCCGGTCGCGACCGTGAGGAATGATCCCCCGCTCCCGCTCGAACCGCCGGATCATCGCGCTGCGGCTCATGCTCACCTCCAGGTGCACCACGCTCGGCTTTACCGTCCGCGCCACCGCACGAAACGCGTTGCTCAACTCCGCCAACTGCTTGGCCTGCTCCAGCAGCAGCTCGCGCGACTGACGCACCTGCTCTTCCTGCTGGGCGAACACCAACTGCTTCATCACCTGCGGACCGATCAACAACACCGCGAGCACCGTCACCGACAACACCAGCGATGGGCCGTAATAGCGAATACGAGACATGATGCGATTCTCCAAAACAGTTCAACGGAATAATCCATCGCGCCGGGCGGCGCAACGTGGGCAATACCCCATCTTACGCACGTCCCCCGACGTCGGTTCGTTCAGCCATCGAGTTTACGCGATTCCCCCTCATGCATCTTGTACGGATGATCCCGAAGGTAATCCCTGCTCTCCAGCAGCTTGACCCACGCCCGGCCCGCCGCCTCAATCTGCTCGCCCACCGAACCCAACGCCGTCACGAACCGCGGCGACCGCTCCGACATCCCCAGCAGATCCTGCAATACCACCACGTGCCCATGACACGCCGGTCCCCCCCCGCACCCGATCACCGGAATCGACACCGCGCCGACAATCTGCTCCGCCGTCTCCGCCGTCGATTGCTCGATCAGCAGCATCGCCGCCCCCTTTTCCTCCATCGCCTTGGCCAGATCCACCAACTCCCGCACCTGTGCCGCCGTCCGACCCGCCACCACCGGCACCCCCGTCCGCGTCATTCGCTGCGGCCGCCACCCCAGATGAGCCCACACCGGCACCCCCGCCCGCGCCAGCTTCCCCATCAACGCCAGATACGACCCGTCGACCTCCAGTTTCACCGCGTCGGCTTTCCCTTCAATCATGAACCGCCCCGCGTTGTGAATCGCCTCCGCATCGTCCGCCTGATAGCTCATGAACGGCATGTCCCCCACCACATAACACCCCGGCGCCCCGCGCTTCACCGCCGCCGTGATCTGAATCATGAAATCCAGCGGCGCGTGCATCGACTGCTGGTGACCCAATATCACCTGCCCCGCCGAATCTCCCACCAGTAGCGCCGGCACCCCCCCGCGACTCAACCACCGCGCCGTCGTCGCGTCGTAACACGTCAACACCGCGATCGCCCGCCCGTCCTTGGCCATGTGCCGCAGCGTGCGAATCGTCACCGGATTGTCCGCCGTCCATTCATCCATCGCCCCACATTGTACGCCACCCGCCCCCGCCGCGTACCCCTCACCCCTCCGCCCGCCCTGTGCGCGCGCATCCCACGCCCCGCGACCGTCACGCAGCAGTCCCCCTCTGCTCCGCTCCGCTCCCCTCTCCCGCCCGCAACGTAGCGCATCGACGCCGCTGGGGCAGCGTGTCGACGTTGTTGATCAAGCACCAGATAAGCATGATACAAGCCAATCTTGGCGTTGACCCCACGACGCACACGCGTCAATCGACGCACGTGCGCGGGCACGCCCCACAAGCCGAAGTGGACCGTGGTGAGCCGACCGAGTATC
>NYZD01000062.1 GCA_002685935.1 Planctomycetaceae bacterium
CGACCGCGCGCCCGCTGCCGCGCGCGTTCGTCCCTGGTCCTCTTTGGTGAGCAGCAGCAGACGATCGTCGTGGCGCGCCAAGCGCGCCGATCGTCGACGTGTCGGCGTTGCGAGGACATGTCCGGCCTTGTTCCCCGCCGCCCCCCTCCGGGGTCGGGCTCCGGGGGCGGGGCCGACCCGGGTCCGCGCGACGAGCGTTTGATGGACGATAGAATCATAAAAAGGACTGACATGCACCGAACCAATCACCCACCGCAGCGTACCACTCATCAGCAAGGGTTTTTTCACCGAGCCCACCGGGACGCAACAGGTCTGACAACAGGTCGCACGAGATGACCCACAGATTTCGACTCGCGCCAAAGCAGTGGCTGATCTTCGCGCTGATCGTCGCCGTCGTGTGCGGTCTCGCCGGCCGATTCGGCCTGAATCACCTCATGGCCCGACCGCCCGAAGTGCCGGACAGCGTGTCCGTCCTGCGCGACGTGCAATACGCCAAGGCCGGCAAGGTGAAACTGCTCGCCGACGTGTATCGCCCGCGTCACGCCACCGGGCCGCTGCCCGTGATCGTGTGGATCCACGGCGGGGGATGGGAGGGGGGCACCAAGCTGCACTGTCCCATCGTCGACTTCGCCGCGCTCGGTTACGCGGTGGTCAGCATCGACTATCGCCTCGCCCCCAAACACCGTTGGCCGGCTCAGATCGAAGACTGCAAAGCCGCCGTCCGCTGGGTGCGCGCCTCGGCCGAGAAATACGGCTTCGATCCCAAACGCGTCGCCGCCGCCGGCGCCTCGGCCGGCGGTCATCTCGCGGCCTTGCTCGGCACGTCCGGCGACGTCAAGGCGCTCGAAGGCAAACGCAATCACCTCAAACACTCCAGTCGCATGCGCGCCGTGCTCGATCTGTTCGGCCCGATCGACCTGCCGGCCGCCATCAAACAAAAGGATTCAAAGCTGCTGCGCCGATTGACCGACCAACTGTTCCACGGCAACAAGAGGCGGCTATCTGATGCCGAACTCAACCGCCGCGCCACGCAAGCCAGCCCCACCACGCACATCACCAAGGACGATCCGCCGTTTCTGATCATCCACGGTTCAAAGGATCCCCTCGTGCCGCTTGGGCAGAGCGAACTGCTCCACGAGCAACTGACCAAAGCGAAACTCAAATCCAAACTGCACGTGATCGAAGACGCCGAACACGGCGGCAAGGAATTCGCCACACCCAAAATCCGTCACATGATCGAGCGGTTCTTTGATGAGTACCTCAAGCACGCGCCGCCGGAAACCCAGCCCGCCGACGCACCGGACGCACCGGACGAATCGGACGAATCGGACGAGTCAGCCGAAACCCAATGAGCTTCCAAGACACAGCCCGCCAGTTCCACACCGAAGGCTTCGCCATCGTCCGCGATGTGTTCACGCCCGCGGAGCTTGCGGAGATCGAAGCGGCGCTGGATTACTGCCTGACCGAAGTCGGACCCACGCTCGAAGCCGGGGAGATCTACTACGAATCGACCCCGGCCCGCCCGATCAAGAGCATGTTTCGACTCCAACAGTACCACCGGCGCATGGCTTACCTGCTGACTGACCGTCGCCTCCATGAACTGGTGCAGACCGTGTACGACGATCCGGATGTGGTGATCGAACAGGTCGGGTTCTTCGGCAAGCCCGCGCGCGACGGTTCGGTCACGCCCGCGCATCAGGACAACATCTTCCAATGCTTCGATCCGCCTGACGCGCTGACGCTCACCGTCGCGATCGATGCGTCCACGCCCGACAACGGCCCGCTGGTGTGCCAGGTCGGCTCGCACGAACTGGGCCTGTTGCCGCACGTTCCGTCCGGCGTGATGGGTTTTTCACAACAGTTGATCGACCCGCTCGACGCGCAGGCGTATCCGCCGGTTGAGATTTGCATGAACCGGGGCGACCTCTGCCTGCATGCGGTCAACACCGTGCACTATTCCGGCGCGAACCAGACCGACCGCTCCCGCCGCCAGCTGGCGATCTCCTGTCAGGCGTCCCGCGCCGCGATCGATGAAGAACTCATGGCCCGGCGCAAAGCGATCCTCGCGCAACTTCACGCGGATCACGAATAGACGCCGCGCGGTCATGTCCGGCCGCGATGGAAGTGGGGGAGCGGCGCCGATCTAATCCAGACCCAATTCAGCCCAGCGCGATTCGACCTGCTGCCTGATCGCTTCGCTCATGGACAGGCGCGCCGGGAAGGGGCGCACGGCGTGGCCGTTGGCGGTTTCGGTCGGCAGTTTCGTCGTGGCGTCGATGCCCATCTTGTGGCCGGCGCCCATCTGCGGGGCGGCGTGGTCGAGAATGTCCAGCGGGCCGGTCACGATCTCCAGGTCGCGCCCCGGATCGCAATTCGCGCCGACGTGGAACATCACCTGCTCGTGATCGTGCACATCCACATCGTGATCGACCACGACGATGAACTTCGTCCAGCTCATCTGGCCGGCGCCCCAGATCGCGTGCATGATGCGCCGCGCGTGGAAGGGATATGCCTTTTTGATTTGCACGAACGCACAGTTATGAAACGCGCCGAACATCGGCAGGTCGTAATCGATGATGTCGGGCACGATGGTCTGGAGCAGCGGCAGGAAGATGCGCTCGGTCGCCTTGCCGAGGTAGTAATCCTCCTGCGGGGGCAGGCCGACGATCGTGGCCGGGTAGATCGGATCGGTGCGATGGGTGATTGCGGTGACGGTGAACACGGGATAGCGATCGGGCAGCGAGTAGAACCCGGTATGATCGCCGAACGGTCCTTCGAGCGCGGCGTGGTCGCCGAACGCATCGCCCGGCGCCGATTCGCAATCGGGGATCGACATGCCGGGCCCGCCGGCCTCGGTCGAGACGTGGCCTTCGATGACCAACTCGGCGTTGGCGGGGACGTGCAGGTCGATGGTCTTGCAGCGCACCAGCGGGATCGCGCTTTGATTGAGGAATCCGGCGAACAGCAACTCCGAAACGCCGGGCGGCATCGGCGCGGTCGCGGCGTAGGGCAACACCGACTCTCCGCCGAACGCGATGGCCAGGGGCATCGGCTGACCGGTTTCCTTCCACGCCCGCCAGTGCCGCGCGCCGTCGTGATGGACGTGCCAGTGCATCGCGGTGGTGTTCCTGCTGAGCAGCTGCGCGCGATACATGCCGATGTTGCGGCTGGTGCGCGGCTGGCCTTCGGGCTTGCCGGCGTCATCGGGATGAATCGTGTACATCCCGCCGAGCGTGATGTAGCGTCCCTCGCCGGTGTTGGGCGAGACGTCGGGAAAGCCGAACGCGGCCGGGTCGCCGTCGAGCGGCCAGCACTTGATCACGGGCAGTTCGAACAGGTCGATCTCGTCGCCGGTGCGCACGACCTGCTGGCAGATGCCCGATCCGGTGATCTTGGGCGCGTAGGACGCGAGGCGGACGAGTTCGAGTCCCTTCTTCATTTTTTCGATCAGGCCGATCGGCGGTTCGGGTTTGACGATCGCGCCGATCTGTTCGCCGAGGCCGTCGAAGCCGACGTCGATGCCGCCGAGCGCCATCTCGACGCGGCGATAGGAGCCGAAGGTGTTGATCGCCAGCGGCATCGACGCGCCGTCGACGTTCTCGAACAGCAGGGCCTTGCCGCCGAGTTGATGATGGTGCGGATCGTTGCGGCGGGCGTGCGGCGAGAGATTGGGCGCGGGGGATTTGCTGATACGGTCGGTGATCTCGGTGACCTCGAGGATCGGCGAGACGGGCGCGGTGACGCGGTGCAGTTCGCCGGCGGCGTCGAGGGCTTCGATGAATTGGCGCAGGTTGGCATAGGGCATGATCGCCCCAGCATAGACGGACGCGCGGCCGGGGCAAAGCGGACGGCGGTTCAGGATGGCGGGTCGGTTCGATTCGCGTCCGGACCGGTGTGGGCGCTGACGTCGTTGCCGGCCCGGATGTTGTCCTGGCGAATGCCGCTTCCGGTTTCATCGCGGGCCGAGACGTTTCGCCCGGCTTTGATGCGGGTCTGTGAAATACCGGGGCGGGGTGAATCGTCGGTCGCGTCGACTTTCACTTCGACGTCGCCGACGCGGCCATGAAACCGGAAGCGCGTCCACGGCTTGAGCGCGACGACGAGGATCACCAGGACGAACGGCGCTGCGATCCATACGTATGTTTCCCATTCCATCAGATCGCTCCGGTGTGACGCCGGCGAGCCGGCGGGGTTACTTGATGCGACGGCGAATCTCTTCGACGTCCTGCGCATGCTTCTCGGCGTCGGGGTGTCCAATCTCCCGCTCAAACGCGACGCGGACTTCCATGGCGGCCACGGCTTCAGCCAGGCGCTCCTGTGATTCGAGGAGCAGTCCGAGATTCCAACTGCCAAGTGCCTCGCCCTGACGGTCGCCGATCTCTCGAGCGATGACCAAACGCTGTTCGTAGTGCTCGATCGCCTTGTGTGGATCGCCCAGGTCGGCGTAGGCGCTGCTGAGGTTGCCCAGCGCGTTGCCTTCGCCCCGGCGGTCGCCGATCTCACGGGCGATGACCAAACGCTGTTCGTAGTGCTCGATCGCCTTGTGTGTATCGCCCAGGTCAGCGTGGGCGTTTCCGAGGTTGCCCAACGCGTTGCCTTCCCCCCGTCGGTCGCCGATCTCACGTGCGATGACCAGCCGCTGCTCATAGTGCTCGATTGCCTTGCGCGGATCACCCAGGTCAGCGTAGGCGCTGCCGAGGTTGCCCAAGGCGTTGCCTTCGCCCCGGCGGTCGCCGATCTCACGTGCGACGGCCAGGTGCTGCTCATAATGCTCGATCGCTTTGTGTGCATCGCCCAGGTCGGCGCAGGCGCTGCCGAGGCTGCCCAAGGCGTTGCCTTCGCCCCGGCGGTCGCCGATCTCACGCGCGATGGCAAGATACTGCTCATGGTGTTCGATCGCCTTTTGTGTATTGCCCAGGTGAGCGTAGGCGAGGCCGAGGTTTCCCAACGCATTGGCTTCGCCTTGGAGGTGGCCGATCTCACGGGCGATGACCAAATGCTGCTCATGGTGTTCAATCGCCTTGCGCGGATCGCCCAAGTCAGCGTAGGCGAGGCCGAGGTTGCCCAAGGCGGCGCCCTCGCCCCGGCGGTCGGCCAGCCGGCGTGCGGCGGCAAGCTGTGTCTGTAGCCAGCTGAGCCAATCCTGCGGATGCAGACGCAGATTCAGCACGTACGCACCGGCATCAGGATATTCGACGCACAGTTGGGTCGCGACCTCGTCCTGGCCCATGCGACGCTGCGCCCAGGCGAAACCGGCGTCGATATTCTCACGCTCGGCGTCGAACCAGGACAGGGACTCGACGACGGCGGCGCCACCTTCGAGGTATTGATCATTCATCTTTTGCAACAGTCCGGCGTAATACGTCGCGTGGCGCCGCTGGGCCTGGGTGAGCACATCGGGACTCGATCGGCGCTCGGAGATCAGACGCACCAGATCGTGCAGGCGATAGCGTGACGCCTCGTCATTCCACTGGACCAGACTCCATTGCAGCAGGGAGCCGAGCGATCGGTCGGCCTCGGGCGTGTCGACGTCCCACACGGCGGCGGCGGCGGATAGATCGAAACGTTGTGGGAACACGGACAGACCGCACATTCGATCGTGCAGTTGGTCGTCGAGGGCAGCGAAGGTCAAACCGATCGATCGATCCACTTCGGACAGGTCGCCCATGCGCTGCGCCTCGTCGGCGAGCCGGGCGGCGTAGCGGTCGGGGGTGGTATCCGGGCGCATCGCCAGGTAACCGCCGGCGACGCGCAGGGCCAGGGGAAGGTCGCCGCAGGACTGGGCGATGGCATCGGCGTCGTCGTCGGTGATGTCGCGGTCGGAGACCTGCCGCAGGAGATTGCACGATTGATCGCGGGGCAGCGTGTCCAGGTTCAATGGTTTGAGGCCGGGCAGGACGAAGTCGCGGCGCGAGGTGACCAGCAGCAGCGAGCCGGCGGGCGGAAGGAGGGGTGCGACCTGATCGGCGTCGGCGGCGTTGTCCATCAACAGCAGCACACGTTTGTCGGACAGCTGCGAGTGATACAGGCTGTGGACCTGATTGGCGTCGTCCAACTGCGGCAACTGCGGTTGGAAGCCGCGCAGGACGTGGAGCATGGCGTCGAGGGTCGGCACGGGTTGTTCTTGCGTGCCTTGCAGGTCGAGGTAGAACTGGCCGTGGGGGTAATGGTCTTTGAGTTGATGGGTGAGGACCAATGCGAGCGCGGTCTTGCCGATGCCGCCGAGGCCGTGGATGCCGGAGATGGTGACGCCGCGGCCGATGTGGTCGGTCAACTGCGCCAACTCATCGGTGCGGTCGGTGAAGTCGGAAGGCGGTTCGGGGAGTTGATTCAGGGCGGGGAGGTCGGAGGCGGCAGTGTGAAATCCTGATTGATGATCTGGTTCACATCACGCCCCGCGGAGGTCTTGTCCATTGCTGCGCGAGGCATCCCGATGGGAGCTGCGGGCGCTTGGGAAGAGTGATCGGTGGTGGACGGCGATTGGGGGCGACTTGATGCGGGGGCATCGCGGTCCGGTTCATCGGATCGTCGGGGATTGACGCCGAGGAACGATAAGAGGCCCCGAAATGTTCGGCCGATACCCATTGGATGGGCTCCCCGTGGGGTCAGGCGCCAGACGTTGGCCAAGGCATTATACGCCAGTTTTTTGGGGCGCCTCGGGGCGGTACCGCTGAAAGCCGCTTGCGCATGGACGGGGGCGGGGCGATGGTGCATCGCCGCTATGGAATTGAATCAGGCTGTGGCGTCGGCGCGGCGGGGCGATCAGCCGGGGTCGATCCAGCGCTGGTCGGCGAGGTCGTAGTCGACGATCTCGTCGTCGTTGAACCACATGGCCAGTTCGCGCTGCGCGGACTGTGGGGAATCGGAGGCGTGGATGAGGTTGAGGGTTTTGGACATGCCGAAGTCGCCGCGGATGGTGCCGGGCTCGGCGGCGGCGCCGTCGGTGGCGCCGACGATCTTGCGGACGATGGGGACGGTTTCGCGGCTGCCGCGAATCGCGAGGACCATCACCGGGGATGACGTGATGAAATCCAAAAGCGAATCGTAGAACGGTTTGCCGGCGTGCTCGGCGTAATGTTGTTCGGCCAGGTCGCGCGGGACGCGGATGAACTTGGCGCCGGCGATGCGCAGGCCCTTGCGTTCGAAGCGTTCGATGATGGGGCCGATCAACTCACGCTGGACGGCGTCGGGTTTGATGATGACGAGCGTGGTTTCCACGGCGGATACTCCTGGTGGGGCGGCGGGGTCGGGTGTTATCAGGGATATCGGCCAAAGTGGCAAGCGAGATGGATCATTGCGCGGGGGCGGCGATGGGCAGGACGGCAATGCGGTCGCCGTCGTTGAGGCCGATGGGGTTCTTGCCGAGGCGGACGGTGTGCAGGTCGAGCACCCATTGGCGGGGCCGGCGGTCGATTTTGCGAATGAGGGTGACGGCCCAGCGCGACATGATCTTCGGTGTGAGGCACCAGCTTTCATTTTCGCCGGCGATGCGGAGCAATTCGGCGACGGTGGGCATGCCGTGTCGGTCGGTGATGCGGTAGACGCCGGGGCGGGCGACGGCGCCGGTGACTTCCACCTTGCCGTTGCTGCGGGCGGGGTCGTAGGGGATGTCGATGCCGGTGGCGAATTCGGCGGGGGGATCGATGGGCTCGCATGCGGCGGCATCGGGCGGCGGGGCGGTCGGATCGGTTTCGGTTCTTTGGATGGGCGATGCGCACGCGGCGAGCGTCATCAGGCAGGCAGCCGCGATGAGGCGGGTCGTGGACATGACGATCGAGGATCCGTCGCGCCGATGAATCCGGTCAGCGCAACGCGCGGGGGCCGGGCACTTGCACGTGGACTTCGGGCGTCGGCTGAGTTCCTGGCGCGTCGCTGAGGATTTCGCGCACGCGGCGCGCGACGCCGGCGGCGTCGATGCCGACTTCGGCGAGTTGTTCGGCGCGCGAGGCCTGGTAGATCCACTTGGCGGGATGGCCGTGGCGGTGGACGTTGTCGGTGGGCAGACGGCGATCGGCGCAGGCTTCGAGGACGGCCGAGCCAAAGCCGCCGGTCAGGGCGTGGTCTTCGAGGGTGAGGATCGGTGTGTGGGATTCGACCAGCTCATTGATCAGATCGATGTCGATGGGCTTGGCGAAGCGCGC
>NYZD01000063.1 GCA_002685935.1 Planctomycetaceae bacterium
CGCCTGGACTTGCTGCGTTGACGGTTCGACATCGTTGGCCCCCTTGCCGAAGACCAGTCTCACATCAAACTCGACATCGCGCAACCGAACATGCGCCGAACAAATCAGCCGCCAGACAGAACCTAGCCCAAATCAGCATTGCGGCATATCCGCTGCCGGATAATGTAACCGAGGCTGACGCGGACGCGTTGACGGCAGACATCATGTGGCAGGGATTAAAGGAACAGTTTCCAGATTTCTCAGTGAAGCGACGCAATTTCGGTAACACAACGATTCGGTCTTATCGTGCAGTATGGAACACGATTGAAATCAGTGGCCCTCCGCAGGCTGCGATGTTCGCAAAGAATTTTCACTTCATCGAAGGCCGTCACTTGTATCGAGTCTCCGCCATGACCGATCACGATGCAAAGTTCTTTGATTTCGTTCTTCCGACGATGGAAGCCTCCATCGCAACTTTGGCTTTCGGTCTGTGGCCCCCGGGCGATCACCCGTGACAGGCAAGATAGCTATTGACCTTGCCTCAGATTATCTCATAGCGCCACCTAGGTTCTGCCGGTGGGATGGTCCGTGATGACGGATCGCGGACGTGTGCAGGTCTTATACTCCCGCGACGATCATCGGTCAGGTTCAGTCGGTGCAGCCTCAATCAGCGATACGCCAGCCTGTGCTCATGCCGCTGATACGGGCTGTCCCGCTTCGTGCAGTGCGTGATTGTGACAGTCGCCCCGGTCGTCACAATTGTCCTCCCAGTTCCCGTGTCCTTCCCCGCCCCTTCATGTGTGATCGTGCGGCTCTATCCTGTCCAGTTGTACAAAAAACACCATCATCGCACGCGAACAGCGGAATTGGGTGGGGAACACGTATCCCTAGTGGCTGGATCGATTCGCTGAATGATGCACAGCTGGACGCCTACGGCAGCACAGTAAAGACGCTCTGGCTATGGGACTCCCCGTTGACGTACCAGTCCGCGACGAACCGACCTGTGGTCCGCCAGTTCGCCCAAGTGAACCAGTTGGTGTCTCCCCCGCCATCTTCGATCTTACCGCGTGATACGATGTTCCCGCTCTCATTTCGGATGACGACCTCAGTCGGATCGTATGCACAATTCATGCAGACAACGGTGATTGGCTCGCCTTGACGGAAGACTGACTTACGATCTGCAACTTGCACATGCCCTGAGGACGCATCGCTCTGTTCGATAGCGGAAGCACAGGCAAAGCTGTTACCGTCTGGACGATTGGAGGGGCTCGGATGTGAGCTGTCGGACGAGTTCAGCACATTCTTGACTACGGCTTGTCGATCTTGTGGCTTTTCCGCCGACCACATACGCATCGCGATGCCGCAAACAGCGATTGCAGAAATGAGAACCAGTAACCACACCCAGAATGGAGAACCGTCCCAAAGGTCGCCTCCTGTTGACGCCCCAATGGCACTACCAATCAGAAAGATAACGACAGCAAATATGCGCTTGCTTGTCATGGCGGACCTCTCCCAAAGGCGATCTTGTCGCACGCTGTTTTCGCCAGATCACACGTTAACAAAACACCTCGTACATTGTCTTGCGGTACTCCAATGGCGACTGGAATAGGCGGCCGAGACGATGTCGTGGACGTTGCCGACTTGGGTTAGATGGGCGCCCAGTGGGGATTGACAGCCAGCACCTCGTTCACCGAAGGCGCGACGGTGCCGGTGCCGGGCGCGGGGATGGCGGGGTTGGCGTTGCTCGGCATTCTTGGCGTGACACGACGCAGACGCGCGGCGTGAGCGCCGATGCGGTTCAACAACTTGCCCCCGATAGCGCGGGGAGTTCGCTTCGGCGGCTCCCCGCGTCTGTCATCCACGATCGTTCCGCGTCCCAACTCAGGCCCCCGCTTCGCGCTCTCAAATCGACAGCGCCGCCGGAGTACCCACGGGTCCACCTGATGCCGCCGCGTGGATTTCAGGTCGAGAAGTGGCCGCGCCAGTTGCCTTTCGCGACCTTTCTGGCAGCCTACCGAAAGGAACAGGTGGACACTGCGCGTCGCATCCGCACAGTGCGCGATCCGGTGCCCGTCGCCAGGCCCGTGATAGTGCCAGTCACCATCTTGCCGTCCCCATCGCCTTTATCGTTCGATCGCACGGATCCGCGCCGCACGCAGCTCCAGCGGCTTGGCTTCTTCGTCCCGATTCGTCGCGCGATACACTGTTGCCAGGTTTTCCAGGCTCGTCGCCACAAGAGGGTGATCCGGGCCCAGTGCTTTCTCCCTGATCGCCAACGCACGCTTGTAATGCGGTTCGGCCTTCGCGTAATCCCCCTGCGCCTGGTACAGCAACGCCAGGTTGTTCAGGCTCGTCGCCACATACGGATGATCCGGGCCCAGTGCTTTCTCGCTGATCGCCAATGCACGCCTGTAAAGCGGCTCGGCCTTCGCGTAATCCCCCTGCGTGTGGTACAGCCCCGCCAGGTTGTTCAGGCTCCCCGCCACGTCCGGGTGATCCGGGCCCAGCGCTTTCTCACTGATCGCCAACGCACGCTTGTAATGCGGCTCAGCCTTCGCGTAATCCCCCTGCGCCTGGTACAGCAACGCCAGGTTGTTCAGGCTCCCCGCCACGTCCGGGTGATCCGGGCCCACGTTTTCCTCGGCTACTTCGAGGGCCTCTCTCGCGACAACGACGGCGCGGTCGTACTCGCCCTTCTGGTAGAGCGATATGACCTCCTGATTGAGGATGTCCCACTCAATACCCGCGCCGTCAGAGAAAACAGGCGATGCGCCCACGAGCAGAAATGCGACTATTGCAGGTGATTGCGTGAATCGTTTCATTTTTTGCCCCTTTCGCCAGATCTGTGCCTTTGACCACTCATTGTGGATTATACCGTTTCCGAGCCCTATCAATCAGAGAACCCGCGACCTCATGCTCATCGCCGCCCCAAATCGTTGACACCATGAAATACGGGTCGCGGATGATGCGCCCAGGTATCACCGTAGTCTGGTGTGCGGCCAATACAGCCACGCCGGCGGACTTGCGGTCTCCGGGGACGGCCACGCAAGGTGCTCGTAATCCACGAGGCAGGGCGAGCAGAGAAAATCGCGCCCATCGCAATGTTTTGCCGCCCATTGGCCTCAGCGTTTGATTGCCCGGATACGAGCCACACGTTTCTCAAGCGGCTCAGCATGATCGTCCCGTTTCATCGCTCGATATAGCGACGCCAGGTATTCCTGGCTCGCGGCCAAATCTGGGTGATCCGGGCCCAGGGATTTCTCACGCATCGCCAACGCACGCTGGTGAAGCGGCTCGGCCTTCGCGTCAACGCCACCCGCCGCAGGCCTTCGTATGCCCCCGCCCAGACCCCGCTTCGCGCTCTCAAATCGACAGCGCCGCCGGAGCCCCCACGGGTCCACTCGATGCCTCCGCGTCGATTGTGGACCGGGCCGAGGCCGCGCCAGCGGGGGGTTGTGTCGTTTGCGGGCGCTTGCCGAACCGGTATCGCCACAGGCTGCACGCAATGGCGTCGTAGTGATTTCAGGGGTGTGACCATCACGCCGCCTCGGGATCGCCTACGGATTCAGATGCGTCGCCCCCACCCTCCAGCAGACGTGGCCGCCCCTCGTGATCAGCGTCGGCTTGAGCCGCGCCATTTGCGAGAGTTCTGCGTACTTTGGCGACGAGGTCGTTGAGTCGAGTCTGGATATCGCGATTGTCGTGCATCACGATCTGCTGCTTGTGCACGGGCTTGCCCTCGGTCCTGTCCATGATCCGGTCTGTCGCGTCGCCGATGTCTCTTGGCCTCACGGCTTTGTCGCCAACGGCCTTGGCGCTGACCGACTGAAGCAACTGCCGGGCGGCGGACCGCTTGGACAGGGGCGCATCGATATCATCGAGCACCGCCCGGACATCCGATTCAGACCATTCAGCCATGATGTGCAGCCAGTCGCCGGGATACGTCACCTTGCCGGGGCGACCGCTGGGGTTGCCGGACTGGCCTGGCTGAAACGGTGGCATCAGGTTCCTTCGTGAGTTGGGGTGATGGCCGGGTGCGTATTTCTTCTCAGTCATATCAGCCTCCGCTCAATGTCAGGTAGCATCCCGCGCCGTGATGAGATCAATGATCCGCCGGCGGATTTCGTCCGGCAGGGATACCGGACAGGTCTCTATCCACGCAGCGATGTCAGGGGTCATTGGGGCGTTTTGTGCGCCAACTGCATCGGATAATGCAGCGCCTTGGTTGGGCGGATTTCGTAAGTCGTTGCTGTTACGGGGGGATGGAGTACCCGGCCCGAGACATAGCGGGACTCGAGCCGGATGCACCATGGATCAGGTTATATCAATGGCGTGCGCATTGGGGCAACTCAAGGCGCTGCAGCGTCCGATGCGGACGGCGATGGAGATCGACCGATCACGTCTGGGCCGCCGCCGGGCATGGATCAATACTTGCCGTACGTCTTAGCGGCTTCGTACATGGCCAGGACGTTTTCGGTTGGTGAATTGTCCTGCAGTTGATGGGTGGGCGCGAAGCAGTACCCGCCGCCGGGCATCATGATGTCGAGTGTTCCCTTGCAGTTGTCGATCGTCTCGGCCACCGTGCCGTAGGCGACGGGGCCGGCGGTGCTGATGCATCCGTGGAAGGCAAGTCGACCACCAAACGTGTCCTTGAGGTATTGCGGCGCCATATTGACCGCTTCGGGTTGCAGCGCGTCCACCGCCTTGATGCCCATCTCGATGAAATCCTCGTACGCCCAACTGCTGGACCCGCAGGTGTGCATCATCACGAACACGTCGTAGGCGTCGGCCAGAGCGCAGAATCGCTCGAAGCGCGGGCGGATGTGCTTCCTGAACGTATCGAGGCCGATGATGGGCGCGATCTGGGTGCCCAGATCCTCGCCGAGCCACAGGAAGTCGGCCTTGCCCTTGGCCGCTTCGAGGATGCGACGGGTCTGCTCGATCTGACTGTCCATGCGGCGATCGGCCAAGAGCAGGCCCGCCGGGTCGTCCGTGATCAGATCCACCAGCGTCTGTTCCATGCCCCGGAGCATGCCGTTGCCGTTGATGATGTCGCCGTAGCCGGCGGTTCCGTTGATCGCGTATTGCTCGAACTGCGTGCACTGGTCGAAGATGGTGGAGTAGTCATAGTCATCGGGATCAGGCATGGGCCAATCGGCGATCATCTGCTCGTCGGCATCCTGAAGCGGGAAATCGCAGTAGTCCCAGTAGCCGCCGGTCTCGTGTTCGACCCACATACGATGGATGCCCAAGTCGTCGACCTTCACGCCGCGTTCGGGAATGTCCTCATGCAGACGCGGCCCGGCGTAGGGGGCGATTACACGACGGAAGTCGACGCCGAGCGCCAGTTGCAGGCCCTCGTCGTCGTCCGACTCAAGGGCAAAATGCGCCTTCAGTCGGCCGTCGATCCCGGGGTTGGATTGGTAATCGATCGGCACGCGATCCGGTTCCTGCCCCGCGACGGTCGTCAGCACACGTTCTTTTGAGTTCATGGTGTCCGCTTCCGGTGATGGGTCTGATCTGGGATTTCCGTGAGTCACACCGCACCTGGTGCGGCCCGGCCGCTTAGGCAGTCAATGTATCCGGATATCCACTATATGCCTACCGCGATGTGAGGTGGACCAACTTGGGAGACGGCGCGGGGCCGGGCCGCCGGATCTGTGATGCGGCATTGCGGCAACACGAGGCCGTGAGCAGTTGGATCTACCGTGTCCGTGGCGGCGGCGGTCAATCAGATGCGGCGAGCGGAGATTGGTCGGTGGAGGCATCCGACGTTTCGGTGGGATTCACGACGATCTGCGGTGGGACCGGGTCGGCGGAGGCATCGGGGGTGGGTTGGGATGCCTCGACGGGTGGCGGCGGCGCGGGCGCGGCGGCGGGCACACCGTGGATTGACGCGGTGAGTTGGCGGTAGTCAGTGGCGCCGGGGCAGTGCGGGGCGTATTGAAAAATCGTCTGCCCGAAGCTGGGGCATTCGGCGACCTTGATGTTGCGGCGGATCGGTGGATCAAACACGACGGCGTTGGACCAGGGCATGGCCATGGGGCGGGACGCTTCGAAGAAGCGTTTGAGGTCGTCGATGACTTCGGCGGCGAGTCGCGTCTGGGCATCGTGCACACAAAGCACGACACCGGTCACTTGGAGCGCGGGGTTCATGTTCTGACGCACGGCCTGAACGGTCTCCAAAAGCTTGCTGAGCCCCTGAAGCGGCAGGAAGTGGGCCTGCATGGGCACGATCACTTCGCTGGCGAGAGTCAGGGCGTTGAGCGACAACAGGCCGAGGCTCGGCGGGCAATCGATCAGCACGTAGTCGTATTGATCGACGATCGGACGCAGGCGGGATTTGAGTCGTTTCTGGCGGTCGGGTTCGTTGACGAGCTCGGTTTCAGCGCCGGTGAGATTGACTTCCGACGGCAGGACGAAGAGCCGATCGCTGATGGGCTGGATGACGGACGCGACGTCGACGTCGGGGTCCATCAGGACGTCGTAGACGCTCTGGTCGATGGCGGCGGGATCGATGCCGACGTGATAGGTCAGGTGGGCCTGGGGATCGAGATCGATCATGAGGACGCGGGAGCCGAGTTCCGCGAGGCCGGCGCCGAGGTTGACGGCGGTGGTCGTTTTGCCGACGCCGCCCTTCTGGTTGATCAGGGCGATCACACGATGGCGGGGGGATTCGCTCACGCGGGGGATGCTCCGAGCGTGTATGGAAGCGGCAAAACGTTGGTCAGGAGTATACCGGCGGGGGCGGGGGTGTGTCGCGTTGACCGGGGCGGGGCAGGGGACTAACGTGCGCGCAGCATTGATTTGACGCACAAATTGGGGAATCCCACGTGGGTATGACGCTGCGACAGCTTGCGGATCGGATTGGGGCGACGATTCGATCGGCGCAGCCCAGTGAAAGTGAGGTGATGATCGAGCGGTGTGCGCCGCTGGGGGAGGCGGGGGCGGATGCGGTGAGTTTCCTGGCGAACCCGCGGTATGTCGAGCGGCTGGGGGCGGCCAAGGTGGCGGCAGTGATCGTGGCGCGTGACGTGGACACGGGCGATCACACCGCGCTGGTGGCGGACGATCCGTACTTTGCGTTCCGGGAGGCGATGGTGGCGCTGCACGGATGGCGGGGGCACCCGGAAGAGGTCGCGGCGGACCGAGACGGGAGCCGGTTGGTGCATCCCAGCGCTCGGATTGGGAGTGGATCACGTGTGCAGCCGCTGGCGGTGATATGCGATGGCGTGACGATCGGGCGCGACTGTGTGATTTATCCGCACACGTTTGTCGCGCCGGGGGTGGTGATCGGCGATGGGTGCGTGCTGTATGCCGGGGTGACGATTTACGACGACTGTGTGCTGGGTGATCGTGTGACACTTCACGCGGGCTGTTGCATCGGGCAGGATGGGTTCGGCTACGCCACGCACGAAGGGACGCATCTCAAGATTCCGCCGGCGGGGAACGTGGTGATCGAAGATGATGTGGAGATGGGCGCGAACTGTGCCGTCGACCGTGCGACCATGGGTTCGACGGTGATCGGCGCGGGCACGAAGTTCTCCAACGGCGTGACGGTCGGCCACGGCTGCCGCATCGGACGGCATAATCTGTTCTCGGGAATGGTGGGCCTAGCGGGCAGCATTCGCACGGGGGATCACGTGGTGATGGGCGGGCAGGTCGGGGTGGCGGGTCATCTGACGATCGGGGATCGGGCGCAGATCGCCGCGCAGGCGGGGGTGATGGATGATATTCCCGCGGACACGCGCGTGGGCGGATCGCCGGCGCAGCCGCTGACCGACGCCAAGCGGCGTCATATTCACACGCAGCGGTTGCCGGATTTGGTGGCGCGACTCAAACAACTCGAGCGGGAAATGGAGCAGCTCAAACAGGACGAGGCCTGATCGCCGTCGGTGGGGTCCATGTTCATGTCGCGGGTGGCATCGCCGGCCGGTATTCGCCGTCGACGGTGGCAATGGGCCACTGGTTGCGGTAGACGCGCTGCCCCCAGTTCAGATCATCACGCAGGATGACGCCGACGGCATCGCGCCAGTTGCCGCCGCGTTTGAGGTGGGAGGCGATGACACGCTGCAAGCTCGTGTGCTGGGGGGCGTCATCGAGTCGGTCGACGGTGAAATCGTGGCCGAACACGCGTTCGAAGGTTTGTGCATCGTTCGCGTTCGGTGTGGGCAGGACGTAGAACTCCTGGAGAAACCGCGTGATGTTGGCATCATCCGGCAGGTCATCTTCAAGTTGACAATCCATCAGCCACGACCAGCACACGTAAGCGTTCCACTGAAGCTCAGGAAAATGTCGTGGGAAGAAACGGGCAGATTGCTCGAAGGCCTGCGTGCAGGCGTCGGGCGAGATCGGCCCGCCCTCGGGAATGTGGACGCTGAGCATGTGATCATGCTTCAAAACGATCTCGCGCCAGTGGTGCGCATCGAGCGTGATGGGCCGACGCTCGGCGAAACCGCGTGGGTGGATGGAGTGACCGATGATTGCGTCGGCGTTGATGTGGTATTCAGCGGTCCAGCGGCCCTCGGGATCAAAGATTGTGTTGGCGCCGTCGCACTGGCCATCGGCGCGGAACACCATGCCGGGGCCGGCGAGGGCGACGGCTTGTTGCGTCGTTACGTGGCGGAAGAAGCGATAGTCGGGCAGGAGGTCACGGACAATCTCATACTGAAGCCGCCCCAAGGCAAAAATGCGCGCAGTGAAGTGCCGGCTGAGCCAGGAGATGCTCGCCATGGTCCATCGGCCGTGGCGTTTGCGCCAATCGTGCATCCACAGGTCGAAGTCCATCAGCGTGTCGCGCCGCACGACATCATCGATGCCGCGCTCGCGATAGGTCTGGCGAAGCGCGTCGAAGCCGGACAACGTCACGAAGGCGTAGAACAGCGCACCGGCGGGGCCGAGGTGATCGGGCAGCGACGGTGATTCGACGACGTCACTGATGTGCCGGTCGTCGGTGTCGTGAATCAAGCGCCGGTGCAGGTGCCACGCGAGGCGTTTCATGGCGGGATCGTGGTTAATGCCGGGCAGCGCTTCGTGCAATGCGGCGCGGACCGGTTCGGACAGGCCGATCGATTCGCAGGTGTTGCTCAGCCACGCGGGTGAAAGAAAGGGAATGTGATCGGGATCGTAAGTGGCGGTGGAATCGGCCCAGTGATCGCGCCAGGCGCTGCGCAGATCGTCGGTGATTTCGAGATGGAGCGCGTGGATCACGTCATCAGCGCTGAGCGGCGCGGCGGGTTGCGACGGCGCCGGGGCGGTCATGATGCGGCGGATCCGTCGGCATCGCGACGCCCGCGCCGATGATAATCGGCGGGCAGCGCGTCCGCTTTCATGTTGCCCGGACGGTCAAACGCAAAGGTGTTGGCGCGGCGATGGTCCGGAGAATCGTTCCGCCCTGAGCCGTGCACAACCATGCAATTGAAAAAAAGCGCGTCGCCGGGTTCGGTTTCGATCAGTTGGGCGTCATAGGCATCGAGGTCGCCGGGCAGTGCCTTGTTGAACGATTTGCTGTTGACTTCGATGTGATCGCTGGCCCCGGCCTTGTGCGAGCCGGGGACGAAACGGACGGCTCCGTTGGATTCGTTGGCGGGATCGATGCTGAGCATGCAGTTGACGTGCGTGGGCTCATGCGAGAGGTGCTGCCAGTAGCCCCAATCCTGATGCCAGGCCGTCCACGTGCCGTCGTGAGCGGACTTCATCATCAGTTTGGAGTGGAACAGCATGATGTCCGGGCCGATCATCTGCTCGACGATGTCAAGGACTTCGTTGGAACGGGAGATGTCGTCAATGATCGGCGAGACGCATTGCGAATGCATCAACTGTCGGATGCGCGGGGGGCGGCCGGCGGGTTGCCCTTCTTCCCAGGAGACGTGGACTTCGGGCGGTTCGCGCTCGGCCATACGTTCGTGCAGATTGTCGATCTCGGCGGCGAGGTCGCGCATGTGCTCCGGGTCGAACAGGGCGCGGCAGAGGACGAAGCCGTCGGTTTGATAGGACGCGAGATGTGATTCGGTGAGCGCGATGGGTCAACTCCTGTATCAATGGCGCGGCGGGACGAACGCGTATTCTAGCAGTTACGGTCAAACGGTCGGGGTCGCGGCCTGCATCTGCGGCGGGTGGTAGTTCGGCGGGACGGGCTTGGGGGTCCCGGCCAGCAGGGCCCGCCAATCGGCGCGACAATACATCGAGGTGCCGGCGATGACGCCGAGCGGCAGCAGGAGCAGGCCGGCGAAGGGGATGAGGAACAGGATTTCCATGGCAACGCCCATCCCGAATATCTCCCAGCGATGGTTCTTGAGCATCGGGCGCTTGTGATGATTGCGCAGGTAGTGCCGCGCGGGGGAGATATCGACGAAGCCGACGCCGGCGAAATAGGCGGTGACGATAAATAGCGGCAGGAAGCCGATGACGGGCACGAGCAGCAGCGGCAACACGAGCAGGGACCAGCCGACCTGTCGCAACACGATCAGAAGTGAATCCCACATGCTCACGGGGATCGATCGACTGGTACGCCACCAGCCGAGCGATGCGTCGGGCGGCTGCCGACAGAGGGCGCGCTCGACGCGCTCGCTGAGCATGTCGTTCAGTGGGCTGGCGATGACCATGCCCACGGCGGTAAACGTGAAATAACAGATGAGCAGGAATACCGGCAGGAGGACGATCCATTTCATGCCGACCAGCAGCCAGTTGATGACAGAAGCCATCCAGCCGCCGATCGGTCCCCAGAATTCCCACGGTCCGGCCCGCACGCCCCATGCGCCAAGCAACCAGATGAACAGCGCGATCATCAGCAGGTAGACGATGACGCTGAACACCATGGGCAGCATCGCGTAGCGCTTCAGCCCTTTGTGTTTGAAGAGCACGGACAGCGCCTGGAACGGCAATGCGAATCCGCGCGTGAAAGCGACGAGCCATGGTTCGTGGCGGGCTGGGGTTTGGGCGGCGCTCATGCGGAGCATTCTACGCTTGCTGGTCGTAGAAAACCCCCAGCCGCGAGGCCGGGGGTGTTGTTTTGAAAAGAGTTCAAGGTTGGGCCGCGCGTCAGTTGCCGGGCACAGTCTTGGGATCGAGCCAGGGCATCATCGCGCGCAGTTGGCGTCCGGTGGTTTCGACGCCGTGTGCTCGGTCGGCTTCGTAGCGAGCTTTGAAATCCTTCATGCCTTGCTCGTACTCGGCGCGCCAACCCTTGGCAAATGTGCCGTCCTGGATCTCGGCCAGGGCCTTTTTCATGTTGTCTTTGACGTGATCGTCGATGATCTTCGGGCCGGTGTACAGATCGCCCCACTCGGCGGTGTTGGAAATGCTGTAGCGCATGTAATCGAGGCCGCCCTGATAGATCAGGTCCACGATGAGTTTGAGTTCGTGGCAGACCTCGAAGTAGGCGAGCTCGGGTTCGTAGCCGGCTTCGACGAGGACTTCGAATCCCGCCTTGATCATCGCCGACAGCCCGCCGCAGAGCACGGACTGCTCGCCGAACAGGTCGGTTTCAGTTTCATCCTGGAAGGTGGTGACGATCACGCCGGCCCGAGCGCCGCCGATGGCGATGGCCCAGGCGAGGGCGACGTCGCGCGCGTCGCCGCTGGGGTCCTGCTCAACACAGATCAGGCAGGGCACGCCGCCGCCTTTGACGAACTCGGCGCGGACGAGGTGACCGGGCCCCTTGGGCGCGACCATAATCACATTGACGTCGTCGGGCGGGACGATGGTCTTGAAGTGAATGTTGAAGCCATGGGTGAAGCAGAGCGTCTGTCCGGGGCGCAGATTCGGGGCGATCTCTTTTTCGTAGATCTGGGGCTGCACTTCGTCGGGCAGCGTGATGATCATCATGTCGGCCTGCTTGACGGCGTCGGCGATGGAGACCGGGTCGAAGCCGTTTTCCTTGGCCAGGTCGTAATTGTGCGAGCCTTCGCGCTGGGCGACGATGACGTTCACGCCGGATTCACGGGCGTTTTGCGCGTGGCCGTGGCCTTGCGAGCCGTAGCCCAATACGGCGATGGTCTTGTCCTGCAACGGCGCCATGGAGCCGTCTTTTTCATAGAGCATCTCAACCGCCATGTTCGACCTCCGATTCGTGTTCGATGCGGTGTGGTTAGAGCCATCAGCGTAGTGGGGTAGGAAAACAGCGTCAAATGCGGGGAAACGGGGGCCAAGGTGCCTGCCGGAGGGACAATACCCAAGGCGAGAACCGTGCGGGGTGACATCCCTGTGGCTGGCGCTGCGGGCGGGACGTAGTATCAGCATTCATGAACGTGGTGCTGATGGGATACCGTGGCTGTGGCAAGTCGACGATCGGGCGGGCGCTGGCCGATCGGCTGGGGTTGGCGTTCATTGACGTCGACGACGAGGTGTGCCGACGGTTCAATCTGCCGACGATCTCGGCGATCTTTCAGGCCCACAGCGAAGCGGCTTTTCGCGAGGCCGAAACCAATGTGGTCGTCGAACTGGTCGGCGGCGACGGTCGCGTGATCGCATTGGGCGGCGGGTCGGTGATGCATACCGAATCCCGTCGCACGATTGAGGCGACCACACAGGCAATGCGCGTGTACCTGAAATGCACGGCCGAGGAGTTGTTCCGGCGCACGCAGACCGATCCAAAATTCAGTAAGACACGCCCCCAGCAGAGCAAGCTGGGCGGATCGGTCGAGCGCATTACCGAGATGCTGGCGCAGCGCGAACCGGTGTACACCGCGCTCGCCGACGTGACGATTGACGTGACGGACTGCCCGATCGACCAGGCGGTCGAGACGCTGGCCGAACAAGCCGGCGCGAATCAGTAGGATGGGACGGACGTGGAACTGATATGTCGGCCATCTCGATTGCGCGGCAGCGTGGAGATCCCCGGCTCCAAGTCGCACACGATCCGCGCGGTGGCGATTGCGTCGCTGGCCGAGGGCGATAGCCGCATCGCCGCGCCGCTGTGGTCGGACGATGCGGAGGCGGCGGCGGCGACGTATCGCGCGCTGGGTGCGACGATCGACACGGCTGACCCGGCGGCATGGCGGGTTCGGGGCACGGGCGGAGAGATCCGTGCGCCGGCGGATGTGATCGACGTGGGCAACAGCGGCACGACGATGCGCATCGCGCTGGGGTCGGCGACACTGTTGCGCGAGGGCATTGTGGCCTTCACGGGTGATGAGCAAATCCAGCGGCGACCGCTTGGGCCGTTGGTCCAGTCGCTCAACGACCTAGGCGCGAACGTGACCTGCACGCGCGGCAACGGCTCTGCGCCGGTGTCGGTGGGAGGGCGGCTGCGCGGGGGGCAGACGAGCATCGAGGCAGTGACGAGCCAATTCCTGTCGAGTCTGTTGATGTGTGCGCCGCTGGGCGACGGTGATTCAATCATTGACGTGCCCTTGCTCAACGAGCGACCGTACGTGGGAATCACACTGAACTGGCTGGAGCGGGCGGGGATCGCGCTGGAACACGACGGGCTGGATCAGTTCCGCGTGCCCGGCGGGCAACGGTATCGGCCTCTCGACGTGCGAGTGCCGGCGGATTTCTCGTCGGCGACGTTCTTCCTGGCGGCGGGGGCGCTGGGCGACAATGACGTGACGTCCCTTGGGTTGGACATGGACGACACGCAGGGCGATAAGGCGGTTGTCGACTATCTACGGCAGATGGGCGCGGTGATCGACGTGACGGACGTCGGTGTTCACGTGCGCCCCTCGGCCGACGGCCTGCGCGGATGCGAGCTGGATCTCAATGCGGCACCGGACGCGCTGCCGATGATGGCGGTGGTCGGGTGTTTCGCCTCGGGACAGACGAAGTTGGTCAACGTGCCGCAAGCACGGGTCAAGGAAACGGATCGCATCGCCGTGATGGCCGCGGAGTTGACGAAGATGGGCGCCTCGGTGCGGGAACTGGACGACGGATTGATGATCGAGCAGAGCGAATTGCGCGGAGCGGGCGTATCGGGTCACGACGACCATCGCGTGGTGATGGCGCTGGCGGTGGCGGGTTGCCTGGCCGACGGGGAGACACGGATCGACACGGCCGAGGCGATCAACGTGACGTTCCCGACGTTCGTGGAATCGTTGACAAATCTCGGCGCTGCGGCCGCGATGGTCGCGTGAGGTGTGACATGACCAAACCCCCAGCCAGCACGACATGGCAAGGCGAGTCGAATCGCAACAGCGACGAGGAGGTCGGCTTCCAGGCCCGGCACAACGACGCCGAGACGGGCGTGCGCGTGATTCGGATGACGTGTCTTCCGTGGGTCAGCACGCACATCTATCCCGAAGCGCCGGTCCACACGCCGGACGGTCGACGGTTCGTGATCCGCCGCACCAACCCGTTCACCGGCGAGGGGCATTACTGGGTCGGCGATATGGAGCGGCGTCAGGTTCGACAGATCACCGACGAGCCCGGCGCCGTGGCGCCCATGGTTATGCCGGACGGCTCGGCCTACATCTACTCGGTGGGCCGACAGATGTGGCGGATGGACCCCGATACATTCGAGCGGGAGCTGTGGTGGGATGTGCCGCTGGACGTCGGGACGATCGGCGGCGCGACGACGATCTCACATTGCGGCACGCGCGTGCTGTGTCCGTGGCGTCAGCCGCCGGATCGGTTCGGTTTGGCGGCGTTGGATCTGGCGCATCAGAGCGCACGGGTGGCGTTCGAACATCCTGACTGCCGCAATCCGCACGGGCAATACTGCCGCGGCCCGCATTACAGGATCATGGTGCAGGTCAACGATGGGATCGAGCACGACGCGCACGGCAACGTCATTCGCTTGATCGGAGATCACGGCGCGAGCCTGCACGTGGCCAATGACGACGGCAGCGATCCGGTGAAGCTGAACGTCGGTTCGCAGCCGCTGCAACGCGTGCAGGGCCATCAGTGCTGGCTGGGCGGCGAAATGCGCGCGATCACGAGCACGCACCGGCGCGATGCGGTGGGCCGGCCGTGGCAGCAGGATCAAATCATCGCCATCGCGCCGGGCGACCCCGAAGGCCAGGTAGTCGCCCAGGGGGAAATGTTCTGCCACATGCACACCACAAAGGACGGACGGTTCTGGATCAGCGACTGCAACCAGACGGCCCAGATCTTCATCGGTTCGGTGCGCACGGGTCGATACAAGTTGATCGTGAACAGCGGCTCAAGTTTCGGATCCCACCAAGCGACGCATCCGCACCCGTTCTTTCTCGGCGACGATCGATCGATCGGCTGGAACTCCGACGTCAGCGGCATCCCACAGGTTTACGTCGCGCCGATTCCCGATGGTTTTGTCGATGATCTGGATTAGACGGCACGGTGGTCCGTGATTGATTGAACGTGCGATGCCGAATCGCCGATATCTCCATAGACATCACAAGGCTTCACCGTGGCATTAACCGCAATGCAACGCATCGTGCTTCAGACGAATCTCGCTCGAGACAAGGCGGAGGCCTTGCTGCAGGGATTGATTGAGTTGCGTGCCGAGACGGCGCACAAACTTCCGGGTGTGCCCGTCGGGTCGGATGGCACGGCGTCGTCCGGGTCGCCGCTGGATCGGGCGATTGAAACCGCAAGGCGCGTGATCTGTCAGTTGAACCGCGCGATGGAAATGGCGGAACTGGGTTTGAACGACGAGGCGTGCGAGACACTGGATGAAACATTGGATGCGCTGACCGCGCTGCCGAAGCTGGGCACGCGCGAAGCGTCCGCCTGAATCGGCGTCTATCAGGAATCGTGTGAAATGAACAAGCCCCGGTCACGTATGTGACCGGGGCTTGTCTTTCTTGATCCTGTTCGTCCGACCGCGGCCGGTTCAGACCATGTCCTTGAGCGCCTTGAGCGGGCGTACTTTGACGGTATTGCGCGCGGGCTTGGCGGGCATCCACTTCTTTTCACCGGTGAACGGATTGACGCGCTCGCCGGCGGGGATGGATTTGGTCTTCTTGACCACGATCTTGCACAGACCGGGAACCGTGAACTGTTTCGATGAACTCTTGAGGTTCTTGCCGATCAATGTCGACAGCTCATTGAACACTTCGGAGACCTGCTTGCGAGTCAGGTCGGTCTTGTCGGCGATGGTGCCGAGGATCTCGGACTTCGTGGGGGGTTTGGCAGCGGCTTTCTTCTTCGCCATGAGTGGGTCTCCGTTTTTGTTGGCGGTGAGTCTTTCGTCTCACATCAACCCTGATGTGACTTCGCGTCAACTTATACTCGCTCAAACCCCGCAAATAAAGGGGTATTCGGCTGCAGGGGCATTATTTTTTCTGGCGACTCGAACGCGGGCGGCAAGATCACGGGTCGGGCTGACCGATCTTCGCCTCCTGCCCGCGACGCAGCCGCCGCACATTTGAACGGTGGCGGGTCACGATCAGCAGCGCCATCGCGACGGTCAGGGCCACGAACGGCCAGGACCAATCCAGTGACCAATCCCACACCCCGGATGCGATCAGGAAGTACATCGGCGTCATGCCCGCGGCGATCATGCTGGCCAGACTGACGTAGCGAAACGCCGCGGCGACCACCAGCCATGTCGCCACGGTCCCGACCAACGGAAGGGTCAGAAACGGCCAAACGCCCAGCAGGACGCCCAAAGTCGTCGCCATGCCCTTGCCGCCCCGGAATCGAAGCCAGATGGGGAAAACATGCCCCAGCACCGGCATTAGTGCGATTCCCAGCCAGGCCCAAGCCTCGCCCGCACTGAGCGGATCGGCGGCAGTCGCCGAAAAGGCGCGGACCCAGCCGAACCAGCAGCCGGCCATAAAGACGGGGACGGCCCCCTTGGCAAAATCGATGATGAAGCACAGGACGCCGAACCGTCGCCCCAGCACCCGACCGCAGTTGGTGGCCCCGATGTTCAGACTGCCGTGATGGCGGATATCAACGCCTTTGGCCAGCCCAATCAGCAGCCCCACCGGGACCGAGCCCAGCAAATACGCCGCGACCATCGCGATGATCCACTGCCAGTCTGTCATGCGTTCATCATATCGGTGAATTGAGCATCGGGTATCGGCCATCCCCCGCTGGTTGGCGCATCGGTGCGATGCTGTCAGACTCTGGGGCGTGACGGATTTCAAGGACACTGAACTGCAACTCAAGCGCCTGTCCCACGGCCAGGATGTCGAGTTGCCGGCCTACCAGTCGGCCCACGCCGCGGGGATGGACCTGCATGCGGCGGTGGAAGCGGACGTGACGATCGGACCGGGCGACATCGCGTTGATCCCGTGTGGGTTCGCGATGGCGATCCCGCCCGGTTACGAGGCCCAGGTGCGCCCGCGCAGCGGACTGGCCGTGAAGCACGGCATCTCCATGCCCAACGCCCCGGGGACGATCGATGCCGACTATCGCGGCGAGGTCCGGGTGCCTCTGATCAATCTCGGCCGTGAAGCGTTCACAGTCAGCCGCCACATGCGCATCGCGCAGATGATCATCGCGCCGGTCACACACGTCACGTGGTGTGAGGTCAATGAACTCGATGACACCACGCGCAGCACTGGCGGGTTCGGTCACACGGGTCAGTAAAACCATTATGGGTTGGTGCTGACCGGCACGAGCTTTTGCGCGTTCTCACAGTGGATCTTCGCGGCCACTTCCTGCGGCAGATCGATCGTTCCCAAGAATGAGTCGAGATCACCGCCGTAATAATCGCGCCCGAACAGCAGACGATCCTGGTAGCGCAGCAGGAACTGTTTGGCGTGATCCGGATCGCGTTTCAGCGCGTTCAGCCCCGAACCGGCCGAAAGGTCGGCGTAGAGATTCGAGAAACTATCGAACAGCTCGAACAGCCGCCCGCCGGGTGTGACGGGGCCGTCGGGATAATTTTGCCCGGCGTCGTCGGCGTCGCCGCTGATCTCCCGCCAGAAGCCCGGAGCGTGGCCGATGAATACCGTATCAGGACAGGCTTCAAGGGCGCGCCGCAGGTTCGCGACCGTGCCGCCGTACCAGTTGGGCTGAAACACGAGTTTGCCCTGGTCATCGGGCAGCCACGGCATGTCCAGATGCAAGACGACGGGCGCGTGGTATTGACCGGCGGCGCGAAACAGTTCGATGCTGCGCGGATCGTCAAACGGGATGCGGAATTTCCATTCGCTGCACAATCGCACGTCGTGCATCTTCACCGCGGATTCAAACAGGCCCGGCGCGTTGGGTTGGCGCGGATTGGGACAGTAGCCGACGATGAATCGATCGGGGTATCGATCCCGCGCGCGGAGCGAATCAGACAACGTGATGCCCGCGTGGGTGCCGTCGGCGCGCACGTTGGCGGGGTTGAGCACGCGGTGGTATTCGCCGGCGTCCTCGTCGGCGGGGACCTCCCACGTCAGCAGCCACGCCAGATCGATGCCGTGTTCGTCCATGTCCGCGATGAGGCCGGCATCGTCTCGGCCGTGCCAGAAGACGTGCTGATGAGTGTCAATGATCATTGTAATGCACTTCCATGTTGGCCTACGGGCAACGGAATGAGGCGCCGCGCGTTTTGACAATAAACGTACTGCCGCGTCGTGTCGTTCAGCGGCAGTGAATCAAGATAACGGATCAGGTCGCCGCCGTAACAGTCGCGCCCGAACAGCAGGCGGTCGGCGTAGCGCTCGATGAACGCCGCCGCGCGATCGTCGCCGCCGCGCTTCAGCGCGTTCATTCCCGAACCGGCGGACAGGTCGGCCCAGAGATTCGCGTGCTGATCGAACAGTTCATGCAATCGGCCGCCGGGCGTGATCGGCCCGCTGGGATAGAGCGCCGGGTCGGACTCGGCATCACCGCTGATCGCGCGCCAGAACCCGGGGGCATGGCCGATGAAGATCGTATCGGGGCAGGCGATCATCGCGCGATGGAGATTCTCGACGGACCCGCCGTACCAGCGTGACTGGTATTGCGGCCGGCCATCGTCGCCGACCAGCCACGCGACATCCATATGCAGCACGACCGGGCAGCTGAGTCGACCGGCGGCGCGGAACAATTCGATGCTGCGCGGGTCGTCCAACAGCACGCGGCGGCTTCATTCGCCACAAACGCGCACACCGTGGATGTAATAGGCCGCCTCGAACAGCTCCGGGGCGTTCGGCTGCGCCGGCGACGGGCAGTAACCGGCGATGAATCGAAGCGGCCAACGATCGCGTGCATCAAGGACGTCGGCCAGCGGCATCGCCGCGTGCGTGCCGTCGGCGCGGGCATGGACAGGATTCGTGCCGACGTGGTAACCCGGATCGTCCTCGTCCGGAATCAGCAGCCAGGTCAACAACCAGGTCACGTCAATGTGATGCTGATCCATCTCCGCGACAAGCCAGGCCGCATCGTGGTTCAGCCAGTTGACGTGCTGGTGGGTGTCGATGATCAAAGTTGATTCATCATCATTTCGCGTACGCGTCTTCAATCTTAGCCAGGGCCGCGACCGTGTCACTGACTTCTTCGTCGCCGCAGCGCTCGTGCATCGCCAGGCGGAACACACAATCATCAACCGCATCGCAGTTGGGCAGGTCGTACACGGCGTCCGGATCGCCGGTGTACTGCGGGGCCGTCCACGGCAGCCCGCGCGCGCCGAACACGTCGCGATTGATGTACCAGTCGAAATGGCTGAACGCCTGAACATACCGGTCGGCCACGGGGATGCCCTCGGCGGCGACGGCCTCGACGAATCGGCTCTTGGATATCGTCAGCCGCGATGCGTCCACCTCGATCGTCATAAACCAGAACACGCCCTCGCAATCCGGCGGTGATAGCTGGACCTTCACGGCTTTGAGATCGGCGCACGCATCGGCCAGGGCTTGCGCGAAAGCTTGCCTCCGACCAATGATGTCTGGTAGCTTCCGCAACTGAACGCGCCCGATCGCCGCGCCCAGATCGCTGAGATTCAGGTTCAGCGCGGCGGTGGCGTAGGTCGCGCCCTGCGGCAGGCCGATCGGCTTGCCGCGATCCGATGATCGACGCACGCGCCAGTACAGATCCTCGTCGCGGGTAAAGACGATGCCGCCCTGCCCACCGGTCGTGTGATGTTTGCCCGCCATCGTGGAGAACACCCCGACGTCACCGATCGTGCCCACGAGCTGCCCGTGATACCGGGCCCCATGGGACTGGGCGCAATCCTCGACGACGGGAATGCCGCGCGCCCGCGCGATCTCCATGATTGGATACATGTCCACCGGCCTGCCGGCGATATGCGCCACGACGATCGCGCGCGTCCGCTTGGTCAGCCGTGCCTCGATCTGCTCGGGGCCGGTGTTGAAATCACGCGGCAACGTATCGGCCGGCACGGGAATTAGATTCAACAGCGGCACCGGCATCACGCCGCCGGGGTCCGTGATCGGTGAGACGATCACCTCGCCAAACGGCTCGATCTGAAGCGCCTTGAGCGCCACGTACAGCGCCGCGGTGCCGGAGTTGACCGCATCGACATACCCGCCGCCCATGAACTGAGCGAACTCGTCGCAATAGGCGATCTCCTCGTCGCCGCCGTAGCCGACTTCGCTCATCGTCCCACCGATCGCGCGCACCGCGGCCTGCTTCTCTTCATCGCTCAACAGATCGCGCGGCGGAAACGGCGCGGTGCGGACCGGATCTCCGCCGTCGATGGCCAAAACGGAGGTGCATGTCACGGGTCGATCCTTTCACGTGTGGCAAAGATCGCAATTACATCAGTTGGTCGGCGTGCTCGGCGACCTTGCGGTAGGCTGCGGCGTAGCGCTCGATCGATTCAGGCCGATCGTGCTTGAACCACGGCACGCCGAACGCGATGTCGGTGATGCTCTCAGAGACCGGCAGCGTCCCCGGGCCTTGTCTCACGTCACGCTGGCCGAATGCGACCATGGTCGGTCGGCCCTGTCGGAAGATGTCGGCGTCGTGGAACACCGGGTGCAGGTGCAGCGGGGCGTTGGCGCCGGGGTGGCAATCGACACCCTCGGCGCGGACGGCTTCGGCGAATCGTGCGCACGGCAGGTCGCCCAGTTCGTCAGCGCGGTACAGGCCGCGACTGGCGTACCAGCCGCCCATGGTCGAGCCCGAGTCTCGCGGCGGCCGATGGGCCCGGATGCCGGGCACGCCATCGAGTAAGTCCCAGAAACGATTCATCGCGGATTGGATCTCCGCCATGCGCCGGGGATAGTGTTTGAGTTGCACGCGCCCCATCGCCGAACACCATTGATTCATGCGATGCTTGACGCCGCCCAGCGGCGCCCCGGCGAAACGCAACAGTTCCGAATCTTGAATCGCCTGCTTGGTGGGATTGTATTCGGTGGGCAGGCCGGTGCGTTCGTAGTGGCCAAACGCAACGCAACGTTCATAGAGCTGCGAATCATCGGTGATCACGATACCCGCCTCACCGATGGGAAAGCTCTTGCCGGACATCAGACTCATCGGGGCGATGTCGCCGAACGTGCCGGCCATGCGTCCTTTGTAGAGTGTGCCCTGCGCGTGCGAGACATCCTCGATCACACGCAGGCCGTGCTTGCTGGCGATAGGCAGGATGCGATCCATGTCGGCGGGGTGACCGGCGTAATGGACAACAACAATCGCCTTGGTGTTCGGGCCGATGCGGTGTTCGATGTCACCGGGATCGATGCACAGCGTATCGGGTTCGATGTCCGCAAAATGAACCGCCGCGCCAAGCTGCAGGGCGGGGATGGCGCTGGCCCAATACGTCATGCTGGGGCAGATGATCTCGGTGCCGGCGCCGACCTCGCAGGCCCAGAACGACGCGAGGAGCGCCGCGGTGCCGTTGCACGTGCCCAGCCCGTGTTTCATCCCATGCCACTGCGCGTACTCGCGCTCGAACTGCTCGGTGATGTCCGTGCCCGACATCGAGCCGGCGTGCAACACGCTGAGGATGGCCTGTTCGTCTTCTTCTGTGACGATGGGCCAGTGGAACAGATCGGGCTCGGGGTGTTCGACGGCTTGCGGTCCGCCATCCAGGGCGAGTTTCTGATCGACTTGCGACGTGATGTTCACTGAAGCGCTCCTCCAACGGTGCCCGCAGCGCGGGCTGAACCGTCACGTTACGAGCGCTGGATGCGAGGGTCAACAGAATCGTGTGATGGATTATCGGCGGGGCTGAATCGTGAATCAGCCCTGGACCGAGAGCGTGCCGCCCGAATCGTCGGTGTCGCCGGGCGAATCGGGGCCGATGGAGGCCAGGGGATTGGGCGAGGGATCAGCGGCCGGATCGGGGGTCGCCGGGGCCGATTGTGCGTCGCGATCCTGCACGAGCTGGCGCATGGCCATCAGCCACGTCTCACGCTCAAACTCGAGCCGGCGAATGCATTCGTGGACCGGTTCAGCCTCGCGCTGCATGTTCGCATCGACGAGCCGACCGTGCAGATAGTTGTACAGGGCCGCCAGTTTGCCGCACAAATCGGGGTCCACCTGGGGATTCAGCCCATTGTTCAATTCAAGGATGATCTTCTGCGCCCGCACGATCGCCTCGTACATCTTCTCCCAGTCGGCGTTACCGATCGCGTCGACGGCCTGTCGCGAAAATTTGATCGCGCCCTCGATCAACATCAGCCGCAATTGCTCGGGGCTGGCGGTCTCAATCTTCGTCTTGAGATAGGGATTGGCTGACATCGGTGCGTCTCGACTGCCTCCAGCGGGAGCGGCTTCGCTCCACAAGACGCTTATCGGCTCCGTGGGGTGGGGCACCTTAGCGGGATGATCGAGATCGGACGCGCAATTTCAGCCGATCGGCCGTGGCCGCGCCGCCTACCAGCCCATCGCCTTGAGCCATCCATGCGCGATGACCATGTGACCCGCCGCGTGTGGGTGCACCGGCTCGGGGCAGAACGCGTCAGGCAGGTGATGTTTGAGTTGCTGCTGCAACAGGGAATGCGTCCGGACATGTCGCGCGCGATGCTTGCGGGACAGCTTCTCAACGTGACGCAGGTACTTCGGCAGGGCCTTGAGCACCAGCGACCGGGTCGATCCCGATCCACGATCGGTCGAGATGTAAAACGGGTCGACCAGAATCAATCGGGCCTTGGTCTCGGCGCGCACGCGGGACAAGAGCCGGTCGTAGGTTTCGAGATAGATGTCCGGCGTCACGGGCGCCTCGCGGTCAAACACCCAGCGATGCAGATCGTTGATGCCGATCTTGACGCTCACCCAGTCGGGCTTGTGGCGGATCACGTCGTCGGTCCAGCGATCGTTCAATTCCAATACCGTGTTGCCGCCGATGCCGGTGTTGATCACGTTCACGCGGTGGTTAGGGTATCGCGCGACGATCAACTCACTGGCCATGCGCACGTAACCATCTCCCAACGGATAGTGGTCGGCGCGCCGGCCGCAGTCGGTGATCGAGTCGCCGGTGAAGACAACGGTTTGCTTGGGTTGGACGGCAAAAGCCATGGGCATGCTCCGTGATGCGGCGTGCGGTATATCCTGGCGGGCCAGAGGGTACCCGGTTCGACCAGCCGGGCAAAGCCGCGGCCACGAGCAAATCCATGCCACCGACGAGCGGGGTATAATGGCGGCATCATGTACGAACAGCAGATCAAATCGGGCCGAACCGTCGACGGCATGAACTTCAATCAGAAGATCTGGGCGTTCACCGCACGCATTCCCAAGGGACAGGTGACGACCTACGGGGCGATCGCTCACGCGCTGGGATCGCGCGCGTATCGCGCCGTGGGCAATGCGCTGCGGCAGAATCCCTACGCGCCGCAGGTGCCCTGTCATCGTGTCGTGGGTTCAGACGGCCGGCTGACCGGATTTGCCCAGGGGATCGCGCGGAAGCGACAGATGCTGCAGGCTGAGGGCATACCGGTATCGGCGGATCGTGTCACCGTCGATCAGTTCTATTCGTTTGCGGGGTAGCCGGACGCGATCAGCCGCCGAACAGACTGTTCGTGCTGCTGGCCGACGACGCCAGTGTCGTCAATCCCGCCAGCGACGACTGCTGCGACTGCAACGTCGCCAGCGCACGTTCCATAGCCAGGAACTCGGCTTCGAGTTTGGCCCGCTTGCCGTCGAGCAGCAGGTTGAGGTTCTCGATGCGGTCGTTGGCCAACTCAATCTGATTATCGATGTTCAGCGTGGTGCGCGTCAGTGTGCCGTCAATCGAATCGGTGAATCGATCGAGCAGGGCGTCCAGCGCGTGACCAAAACCGTTGGCGGTGACGGAACTCGACGTCGAAGGCACGGTAATGCCCGGAGCGATCTCCGTGGGCGCGGCGGCGGCCTGATCCTTCAGCGAAAATAGATTCGCCACCGCATCGGGGTCGTCAGCCAATGCGTCGCGGAAAGTCACCTCGTTAAACAGCAAGGTGGCGTTGGCGCCGATGGTGATGCCCACCTGACCGAGGAACTGATGCTTCGTGCTGACATCGTTGTATCGCTGCGTGATGAGACTGAACATCTGCCGCCGCACCGCGGCCAGCGTCCGGTCGCCGAGCAGCAACCCACGCTCTTCGGTTTCCGGATCGAAACTGTCCAGCGCATTGACGCGGCCGATCAGACTGTTGAAACCCTCGACGAAGGTACGCACCGACGCGATGACGGTCTCCTCGTCGCGAGCGACGGTCAGTTCGACCGCGGAATCGGTCGTCGCGAGCAGATCGATCGTCAGCCCGGGGATCGTGTTGGTCAGAGTGTTGCTGGAACTGGTGATCAGGATCGCCTGGGTGGGGTCGGCTGATCCAAACAGGGCGACCGCGTCGCTGCCTTCAACGAGCGTGGACGCGTTGAAGTCCAGCCCACCGTCATCGAACAATATGCGGCCGTCGGCACCGGTGAGATCACTGGAAATGTTCAGCCGAAACGGACTCAGCGGTGAGCCGTCGTTGATGATCGTCGCGGAGATGCCGATGTCCGCATCGTTGATTTTGGCCACGACGTCTTCCAGCGTGTCGATGATGTGATTCTCGGGAAGAGGGTCGGACACGTCGTATTCGATCTCGACGGTCTTCTCGAACGATCCGTCGATCTCATCGTTCAGGTCGGTGTCTATCCCAAGGATACCCAGGTCCGCCGCGGTCGTGCCGCCGACTTCAGTGACGCGCATGTTGCTGGTCTTGTTCCCGGAGTCGGTCAGTAAGATGCCGTCGCCGGTGGCATTGATCGAAGCGGTCACGGCGATGGGGCGACTGTTGATCTCGGCGATGACGTCGGCGATGGTGATCTCATCGCCTTGGGTCAGGTCGACCTCGGAACTGTCGCCGGTGGAATCGGTGATCTGGAACTTGCCCGCGGAGATGCCGGCCCCGGCGTTGAGATCGGCCAGGAGCGTGTTCTCGCCGATGTACTGCATCTGCGCGCTGCCGCCGTTGACGGACGAGGCGCTGTGCGTGCCGGCGAAACCCAGTGTCGTGGCCAGATCGCCCTGGACGTCGGCAATGATCAGATCGCCCGTGCCGCCGGAAGTATCGGTGATCAGGAAACCGTTGCCGGCCGAGTTGAGCGACGCGGTGACACCCGCGCCGGCGTTGTTGATTGTGTCCAGGATGTCCGAGACGCTGCGCGCGGTGCTCAGGTCGATCTCGGTCTGCGTGCCGGCACGATTGGTGATATCGATCTGGCCCGGGCCGAACGTCGCGGGCGTGGTGATCTCGGACCGCAGGGGGAACGTGTCGGTCCCGAGTACGGTGTAGACGGGCGCATTGATCTCCAGTCCCAACTCAGTCATCGCCAGCGAACCGTTGAGATTGTTGATGCCGATATCGCGTAGCGGCGGGGGCAACGTATTGTCGTCGGCCTGCAAGGCTCGGCCAACGATGCTGAGCGTGATGCCGCCGCCCGTGGCGGTGCTGAAGATCGTCCGCAGGTCCCCCACGGTGGTCGCGGTATCCAGATCGACGTTGATCTGCGGTGAACCATCTCGCTCGAGCAGACGCACGTCCACCGCCGCGCTGCCACTGGTGGTCAGCCCCGCGCCATCGAACAGTTCTGACAGCAGTGTGCCGTCGGTCAAGACGCTTGGCGATAGCGAGAACACGCTGGAGACTCCCTGCCCGCCGTTGAGATTCTTTAACAGCACCGAACCCATCGACGCCAGCAAACGATCGCCCTCGAGCGTGCCGTCCTGGTTGATGTCCGACAGATTGAACCCCAGGTCCGTCGCCGCGTTGGATCCATTGGCCGCATCGACTTTCAACTCCGTGCCGCCAAACGGCGTCGAGTCGGTCAGTTTGATGCTGACGTTGTCATCGCCAATCGCGGCGACCACATTGGAACCCGCGGTCGTCGAAGCGGCGTTGATCGCGTCGATCACATCGCCCACCGTCGTCGAGCCGGCCAGATCCACATCAAACGTCGCGGCGGTGTGATCGGTGATCGTCAGGTCCGGCAGACTATCTAGAATCCGCACGCCCAAACCATCATTGAGCGCCGCCAGACGTGACGTGCTGGTGATCGTGTTGATCTGCGTGCCGCTGATTTCGTTGGCCGCGACGTTGCCGAGAATGCCCAGATCGGTGGCCGTCTGCGTCGCGCCGGTATTGACGATGATCAGGTTGCTGGCCGACTGGCCGGTGTTGTCGGTAATCTTGAGTTGATCGCCGTCGATGCTCGCGGTCACGTTGATCGTGCTGTTGGTGTTGATCGCGTCGATCACTTCATCGAGGGTGATCGTCCGGGTCAGGTCGATCGTGGCGCTGACGCCGGACCGGTCGGTGATGCGGATCGACCCGCGGTCCACGCCCTGCTCTCCGTTGAGCTGCAACAGATCGACCTTTCGATCCAGCCGAGCGAGATGCGATTCAAACGTGAGCGTGCCCGCGCCGATGGCGGTGGTGTCGGTGTCGGCAAATCCCTCGGTGATCAACTGCTGATTGGCCACCAGCCGACTCACGGCAATGTTGTAGGTACCGGGCACGGCACTGTTGGTCGCCGTCGCGGAGATGGCCGACGAATCAGAGCTTGTCGCGGTCTTCGTGGCGAACACATCGTCATCGGCGAAGGCCGAGGCACTGATCTTCAGGGCCAGCAGCCGGGCGTTGATATCGAGAAACGCGGTTTTCTGGGTCGTCAGGTCGGCCACGCGCTGCTCGACCAGTGTGCGGGGCCGGGCCTCGATCGCCATGAGTTGATCGATCAGGCCGGCGGTATCAATGCCGCTGATCAATCCCACACCTGAAGTGATCGTACCCATGAAGTTCCTCCGCCCATGCGGCGGGTCGGTCGCCGCCGAAGCATCCCGCGGCGCTGCTGTGGCCTGTTATCGACTTATCAGACCGAAGCGCTTGAACCAGTCCGTGCCGATATCGGACGCGCGCTATAGTTGATCGACCGGATCACAAACGCACTTAACACTCGATCCTCCATGCAGCGTGGGCGGTGACCGGCTGCAACGATTCGCAGGGTTATTGGACGCACGGACGGTGCGTTGTATCGTGATCGGCAGATGCAGCTGTGGTCAGTCGAGGTCGCCGTGTCAGGCCCACCGTCACCTAAGTCCGTCACACAGTCCGATATATCGAGCGGCCTCCGCGCGCTCGGCGTCAGCGCCGGATTGGGCGTGATCGTCCACTCCTCGCTCAGCAGCTTTGGGCGGGTTGAACGCGGCGCCGCGGCGGTGATCGGCGCGCTGATGGATGTGTTGACGCCGGAGGGCACGCTCCTGATGCCGTCGTTCAATCATGGCCTGGCGTACGCGCTTACCGGCGATGGGTGTTTTGATCCCACACAGTCCCCCACGTGCAACGGGCGCATTCCCGACACGTTCTGGCGCATGGCCGACGTCCACCGGAGTTGGCAGCCAACGCATGCGTTCGCCGCCTGGGGACGCCACGCCCGCCGATACACCGAACACCACCACCGCACGCTGACCACCGGGCCCGATTCGCCGCTGGGCCTGCTCCATGCCGACGATGGCTACGGACTGCTGATCGGCGTGGACTATCGAGCCAACACGTTTCACCACGCCGTTGAGCAGTCACGCTGCGCCCCCTGCCTGGGACGCCGCTCCGTCGCTCTGCCGATGCGATTACCGGATGGTCGACGCGTCATGGGCCGCACCTGGGGCTGGCGCGACGCACCGTGCCCCATCAACGACAGCGCCCTGTACGCTCCGGAGATGGCGGCACGCGGCCTGGAACGAACGATCACCATCGGCCAGAGCACGTTACGGCTGTTTCGTCTGCGCGACTGCTATGAAGTGATCGCCGAGTTGCTGCGACACGGATACGCCGGGCATCCACCGTGCAAGCAATGTTCGATTCGTCCTGTCGACGATGCCAATGCCGCGCCGAGCGATTGGGATCCGTCGACCGGTGGCCTGCTGCCGGATTCCGAATCGCTGCGGTTCTAGCCCGCCGCCCGGACGTCACGGGTATACTGCTGCGTCCCCGTGGAGTCTTCCCCCAACCGGAACCATCGCCATGAAGAATGTCTGTCATCTCGCGTTCGCGTGCCTGTTCCTGCTGGTGTCCACCGCGTGCGCCGTTCAAACACCTTCTGCCCGTTACGCGAAGTTTGTGATCGGCGAATGCGATCGAATAGAACGTGAGCTGCCGCGCATCGTGCGCGTCGCGGAGCACATGGCCGAACTGTACGAACAAGGCGCGGCGATCCATTTTCCATGGAACGGACACGGGCTGCAACAGGAGCTCGCCGGTCGCGCCGGCGGACTGATGTACCTGGTCGATGCCAGCAAGGGCCAGAAACCCGAGGGGTCCGACGTGCCGGACATGGCGATCATCGGCTGGGACGGCGCGCCCGGGGGCAGCGATCTGAAGCAACTCAAAGCGCTGGATGCACAGGGCTGCTACATCATCGGCTTCGGCCCGGCGACACACCCGAAGCTCGCCGAACATGTCAAGCTATGTGACGAAATGTTCGACACGGGATTCGGCAAGCACGACCATGCGATTCAACTCGACAAGAAGACAAGGGTCGGCAAATCGAATCACGTGATCAACGCGCTTAGCGCGTGGACGCTCGTCGGGGAAATGGTCGGCGCGATGACACGCCGCGGACAGATGCCCAAGATGTGGAAGGCGTATCTGTATCCCGATGGCCGCGACTGGGCCGCGAAGTATTACAACAAGGGCACCCGCTTCCACGAGGACATGGCAATCGAGCCGATCCCCGCTACACAGTTGGGCAAGGCGTACATCCATCGCATCCGAAAACTCACGCAGGAATTCTTGCGCACGCAGCAGACGTCAGTCGGTCAGGCGGCGGATTTGATCGGCGCCGAATTCGCCGCGGGACGCAAGACCATCGCCGCCACAAGCGGACACATGCCGTTTACGTTCGTCGGCAAGTATGACGATGCGGTGTGGGCACGACCGATTGACTTGCACGAATCGTTGCCGTCGCAGGTCAAACCGTATCGGGAGACGATGCCGCGCGATGCGCTGGTCTTGCGCCTCGGGTACTTCGGCATGCACCCCGACGGCCCGCCGCTGTTCCGTGAGATGAACCACCGCGTGATCGCCATCGTGGCTGAACACCCCGATGAAGATCACCAATTGCCCGACGACCTGCTCGCGGTGATCCAGATGGGCTCGAAGTACGGCGACGCGTGCGTGTCGATCGCCGGTTACCCGATCAAGATTCTTCCGCCCAGCGGCATCATGCAGGCCGTGGCATATGAACAGGTGAACGTCGAAGTGCATGCGCGGCTGTATCGGGCAAAAACGATCGAGTGACGCGCCGGTTCATACACCCCGCGATCAGATCTGACGGTTCAGCACGCGCGTGAGTGTGACCGTATCGATATTCGACCCGGACAACACGATCGCCACGGTCTTGCCCGCCAATTGATCCGCCAGCTTCAGCGCCCCGGCCAGCCCCGCCGCGCCGCTGGGTTCGACCAGGTTGTGCGTGCCCTCGATCATCAGCCGCATCGCCTCGGCCAGTTCCGCATCGTCGGCCAAGACAAAATCCGTCAACCCCTCACAAAGCGGTCGAAACGTCAGGTCGTACACGTCGCGTGTGGCCAGACCGGTGGCGAACGTGGTGGGCGTGTCAGTGGGTATCGGTTGACCGGCGTGATAGGAATCGTGCTGGGCCGACGCCCCCGCCGCCTGCACGCCGTAGACCGGGATGTCGATGCCCCGCGCCCGCAAAACCGTCATCCCCCCCACCGCTTGCGAGCCGCCGCCAATGGCGAACACGATCGCATCAATCGATTCGCCCATCGCCTCAGCCTGGGCCAGCATCTCCAGCGTGATCGAGCCTGCCCCGGCTGGGATCAGCGGATGGTCGATGCCATGAATCTCGGTCAGGCCGCGCTCCTGGACGAGCCGCTTGGTTTCGAGTGTCGCTTCATCGTAATCCCGCCCCTTCTTAACGACCTCGGCGCCCAGCTCGCGCAGCATGTCGATGCGATCGGCAGTCACGCCCACCTCCGCCACGCATGCCACAATCCTGATCCCCAGCGCCCGCCCCGCCCACGCTGAACCAAACCCAAAGTTTCCGCTGGTCGTGACGATCACGCCCCGCTGCTTCTGATCGTCCGTCAGCCGCGACATCGCCGCCAGCGCGTTGCGGATCTTAAACGCATTGGTCGGTTGATGGTTCTCGTGTTTGACCAGCAGGCGCAGGCCCGTCAATTGATCCAGCGCGCGATAGTGGCGCAACGCCGTGGGCGCGAGATGCTGATGGATATCGCGCGCCGCTTGTTCGACGTCCTGTATCGTGATGGGCCAGGCCATGCGTGTCGTGATTCGAGGCGTCGTCAGCCGCCGATCTTTTCGGTCAGGAACGCGCCGACTTTATCGATGCCGATCCGCTCCTGCGCCGCGGTGTCGCGATCGCGCACGGTGACGGTTTGATCGCTCAGCGTGTCGCCGTCAATCGTGAAACAGTATGGCGTGCCCGCCTCGTCCATGCGCGCGTACCGCTTACCAATGCTCTGCTTCACGTCGATCTGCACGGGATGGTCGGTGCGCAATTCTTTGTAGAGGCTCTCAGCGACCTCGGGCATGCCGTCCTTGTTGACCAGCGGGAACACCGCCGCCTTGATCGGGGCCATGCGCGGATGGAATTTCATCACGTACTTGCTGCCCTGTCGATCGGGCGTGGGCGTGAACGCCTCGCACAGCAGCGCCAGCGTGCCGCGATCCGCCCCGGCCGACGGCTCAATCACGTGCGGGAAGTAGCGCGCGTTGCGCTCCTGATCGAAATACTGCATCTTCTTGCCGTAGCCGGAGTGTTCGGCGTGCTGGCGCAGATCGAAATCGGTGCGGTGAGCCACGCCCTCTAATTCGCCGAAACCCGGCGCGGTGAACGGGAAGCGATATTCAATATCACTCGTGCCCGCCCCGTCTTTGGCATAGTGGGCCAACTCATCGCGGTCATGTTCACGCAGTTGCAGATTGTCGCCGGCCAAACCGATCGATTGCCACCACGCATACCGACTGTCGCGCCAGTAGGCATACCAATCGCTCGGCGTCAGGCCGCCGTCGCCCGCATGATCCGGATGCGTAATGAAAAACTCGATCTCCATCTGCTCGAACTCGCGGCTGCGAAACGTGAAATTGCGTGGCGTGACCTCATTGCGAAACGCCTTGCCAATCTGCGCAATCCCGAACGGCGCCTTCACCCTCTGTGTGTCCACGACGTTATTGAAATTGCAGAAGATGCCTTGCGCCGTCTCAGGGCGGAGGTAGACCTTGTTCTCCTCGTCGCGAATAGCGCCAACAAACGTTTCGAACATCAGATTGAACATGCGCGGTTCGGTGAGCGTGCCAGCTTCTGAAGCCGACTCGCCAATGACGTGGATCCGCTGATCGTCGTCGACATCGAGATACGTGAACGGACGGTCTTTGAAGGTATAGGCGCCGCCGAGAATCTTCTTCACGGCCTTTGAAAGACTGTTATGGATGTCGTCGGGTAGTCGATTCTCTTGGTCGTAGTGATTCCATGCGGTCATGGCTTCGTCTTCTGAACCCAATTGGATCGCAACGAAGATCGAGTCGCCATTCTCTCCCTGCGCCTCGCGAACCCACATGTGGTCAGCGCGGTAACGCTGTTTCGTCTCTTTGTCATCCACCATCGGATCATTAAACCCACCAACGTGCCCCGACGCTTCCCACACCTTGGGATTCATGATGATGGTGCAATCGACGCCGACGACGTCGAAGGGCTTGTCATCGGGGCCGACCAGATCGGCGCGGACGATATCCTCCCACCAGGCATCGCGGAGGTTGCGTTTGAGTTCTGCCCCGAGCGGGCCGTAGTCCCAGAAGCCGTTGATCCCGCCGTAGATTTCGGAGGATTGCCAAATAAACCCGCGCCGCCGACAAAGGGCGACGATATCGTCCATGGAATTCGTGGGTGCTACGTCGGCCATCGCGGTGCCTGCCTTCTGATCTTGAAGTTACGTCGAATCAAGGATCGTATGGCAGCGGCGGAAGGCAGACAAATGTGTGGCGGTCAGCGATCGGACGCGTGCCACTTGCCCACTGGTGACATTCATCGCCGTTTGCCGACCGATCCGCCCAGCCCGACAATGCCCGGCATGCTCGATGACCTCGCCCGGCACAATCAGCAGCGGTGGGAAGCGCTGGCCCGGGGCAACGTGATGTTCTCGCGTCCGTGGCTGGATCTGGATGCCGACACCGCCCGGCAGCGTCTCGATGAGACCGGGATCATGGGCGACGTGACCGGCAAGAACGTGCTGTGTCTGGCCGGCGGGGGCGGGCAGCAGACCGCGGCGTTCGCCCTGCTCGGCGCACATGTCACTGTGGTCGACTTTTGCGAGACACAACTGCAGCGCGTACGCGACGCGGCCGAGCACTACGGCCACGATGTGCGCATCGTGCAGGGCGACTTCCGCGATCTATCGTGCTGCGACGATGAGTCGTTCGATTTGGTGTATCACGTCCACTCGCTGAACTTCATCCCTGATCCCGCGCCGGTGTTTGATGAAGCCGCCCGCGTGCTGCGCACCGGCGGCCTTTATCGCCTGCACTACACGAACCCGGCGCATCACGGCGTCGACGACGACTCATGGAACGGGCAGGGATACCTGATCACCCAGCCGTTCGTCGACGGCGGGGAAGTCGTGTGGACCGATCAATGGTGGATGGTGGATGACGGCTCAGGCAACCGGCGTCAGATCGAAGGCCCACGCGAGTTCCGCCACAGTCTTTCAACGGTGGTCAACGGTCTGATCCGGCGCGGCTTTGTGCTGCTGCATTTGTCCGAGGACGGCAACGGTGATCTGGACGCCGAGCCCGGCACGTGGCATCACTACGAGGCCTACTGCCCGCCGTGGCTGTGCCTATGGGCGCAGCTCGCGCGGTCCGTATAGATCAGCCAACTCAACGTACATGTGATGGATCCCACGGCGGCTCAACGCCCGCGCCGATTTCCGCGTTTGCCCCTGGCTTTGGGCTTGCCTTTGGTCTTGGGCGTGGCGCGCTTCGCCTTGGTTTTGGCTGCGGCCTGCTTGCGCTTCTGTTTGGCCGGGTGAGCGGGCGGTGAATCCAGGACGATCAGATCCAACTCGCGCCGGGACAGGTCCACGCGGTTGATCTTCACCTTAAACTGATCGCCGATGGTGATCGACCGGCCGGAGCGTTGCGCAACGACCGATCCGGTTTGCTCGTTGAATCTCCACCGCTCGCCGGGCGCGCCGGGGAGCTTGTCGTTGCGGACCAGTCCTTCGACCAGGTACCGATCGATCTGGATGAAGATGCCGAATCCGGTCACGCCGGTCACGGTGCCCGCGAACGTGTCGCCGACGTGCTTTTCCAACAGTTGCAGGACGAGGAACTCGCGCAGCTCGCGCTCCGCGGCCTCGCTGTTGCGCTCAGTGGCGGAGCAGTGTCGGCCCATCGTCTGCAGGTCCAGCTCATCCAATACACCGGACATGTCAGCCAACTTGCCCGCGATACGTTTGCGGGCCTGCGGCGAACGCGGCAACTGGTTCTTGTCGCCCATCACCCCGATCAGCGCGGCCAGCGCGCGGTGGACGGTCAGGTCCGGATAGCGACGAATCGGCGACGTAAAGTGCGTGTAATGCTCCGACGCCAGCGCGAAATGCCCGATCAGGGCCGGCGCGTATTCGGCCTTGGTCAGCGTCTTGAGCACCGCCAGATGCACCGCCGTCGCACTGGGCTTGCCGCGCGTGGATTCCAACAGCGCCTGCAATTCACGACGGGACGGATTGGACGGAATGTTATGCCCTGCCACGCGCGCAAACTGGCGCAACCCCTCGGTGTCGTGTGCACCGGGATCGGGGTGAATGCGGCGAATCAGCGGCACATTCAGGTCGGCGAACACCCGTGCGACCGCTTCGTTGGCCTCAACCATGAACGTCTCGATCAACTGATGCGTGTACGCGTCGTCTTCCTTCTGGGCATCGACCACGCGGCCGGTCTTGTCGTAAACCAGTTCCACCTCGGGTAGATCCAGCGAGATCATGCCCTGACCCACGCGGCGCTTGCGGATGATCTTCGACAGTTCATTCATGTCAGCCAGAGCTTGACGCAGCTTCTTGGTGTACGGCACGTCGCTGCGGGATTCAGCGCGGGCTTCCTGATCACCCTTGCCGTCGATCAGGGCCTGCGCTTCGAGATACGTCAGGCGATGGTCAGATTCAATGACCGATCGTGCGAAGCGCGCCGAGCGCACCGCGCCCTTGCCGTCGTATCGAATGAAGGCCGACATCGCGAGCCGCGCCACGCTGGGCTGCAACGAGCACAGGCCGTTGCTCAAGACTTCAGGCAACATGGGGATGACTTTGCGCGGCAGGTACGTCGAGTTGCCTCGCTCGTACGCCTCATCTCCCAAGGCCGACCCGGGCGTGACGAACGCCGAAACGTCAGCGATGTGCACGCCCAGTTCCCATCCGCCGTCGTCATGCGTGATGCTGATCGCATCGTCATAATCCTGGGCGTCGGGCGGATCGATGGTCAGCGTGAACAGATCGCGCAGATCGCTGCGGTCGTCCGAAGCGCCTTCGCTATCCAGCTTCTGAAACCTCTGCACGCAACGGCGAGCTTCTTCGACCACCGCATCGGGGAATTCATCGGCCAGACCAAATGCCCGGCAGATCGCGGTGGTTTCGACGTCCGGCTCGCCGGTCTGCCCGAGCACCTCCACAATCACGCCCTCGGCGAGCATGTCGCCCTCGGGAAAGTGCGTCAACTCGACGACGACCTTCGAACCGGCCGCGGCGAATTTGGCGCCCGGATCGCGCACCATCACCGGACCGGGCAGGGCCGTGCCGTCGACATCGACCATCCATCGCCCGGATCGTTCGATCAGATTCCCCGGAAAGCGCGTGTTGCCGCGCTGGATAATCTCGGTCACGCGACCGGTCACCCGGTCGGGCTGCGATCCGCGCCGCCCACCCCGATGCCGCACCTCAGCCCGCACGCGATCACCGGTCAGAGCGCCGGCGGTATCGCGCGGCCCCACAAACAGGTCCCCATGGCTGTTGCGTGAATCGGGGATCACAAACCCGAAGCCGCGGTCGTTCAGCTTGAATTTGCCGGTGACCTCGCGCCCCATCGAAGGCAGCGCCACGGTTTCCGACGATCCCATCACCACCTGCCCGTCATCGGCAAGCTGCTCGACAGCCTCGACGAACGCGTCGTAGTTCTTCTCCTCGATGCCCAGATCGGACGCCAGGTCCTCCAAATCCTGTGGCTGGTAAGCGCGGTGGTGGACGTGTTGGAGGATGCGGTGTTGGAAACGTTCAGGCATGAGCGGTGGTCACCATTGCGATAGCTGGAGCCGGATTATACCGTGATGGGCGTTGACCGAAGCGCCTGACCCCAACCACGGGAAAAACCCATGTCCACCACCGAGCAGATCGAACAAGCCGCGACCGAGCTGGGTCGCCTCATCGCCGACCACCCCCACGCCAAAGCGATGGCCGATGCCCAGGCCCAACTCGAAGCCGATCCCGAGGCCCGGCAGTTGATCACCGACCTGAACCGACAGGCCCAGGTGCTCGGCGAAAAACAGCAGAACCAGCAGCCGATCGAGGTCGAAGACAAGAAGAAGATGGAAGCGATCCAGAATCAGGTTGCCGCCAATCCGCTGATCGGCAGGCTTCAGGTCGTGCAGATGGATTATCTGGACCTCATGCGCCGCGCGAATCAGGCGATCGATCAGGCCTCAGGCGATGCGGTCGGCGGCCCGCCGGCCAACGGAGCAGATTAAGCGCACGGCCGTGCCCGACACCCTTTGCGCGACTATCGTGTTGCCATGATGAGACTCCGGGCCATCTGTGTTGCGTTGAGCCTCTGGCCCGCTGCGAGTGCGGCGGCTGAATCTGTTGCGCTGGACATCTTCGATCTTTCGGCGCTCCCGGCCGACGCTTGGCAACCGCTGGGCAAGAGCGATCCGGTGGCGCCCGCCCAAATGGGCACTCAGCGGGCAACTCAATTTATCTGTCGATTCGCCAACCTGCCCAGCCGCGGCGGGTGGGATCACAACACCGCGCTCGATTTAAGCCGCTTCGGGCGGTTCAGTTTCCAGATTCACACCGACCACCCCCAGCACATCACCCACGCCTCCCTGTATTTCCGCAGCGCCAAGGGCTGGTACGCCGGCCACTTCCGTCTGCATCAGCCCGGCGCCACGACCATCACGCTCGGCAAGGCCGACTTCGACATTGAAGACAAGCCCACCGGCTGGCACGCGATCGACGGTGTCCGCCTGGCATTCTGGAAACGTGGCGACACCCCCGACACCGCGCGCTTCACGGTCAGCCAGCTCC
>NYZD01000064.1 GCA_002685935.1 Planctomycetaceae bacterium
GTGTCATCGGCGGACCCACCGGCGGTATCTCGCAGATCGGCCTGAAACGCCACACGGTTCGAGTTGTTTATGCTGACCGCAGTGCTTAACGTGGTATTGAACACACCGTTGCCGTCGGGTGCGGCTTCCGCTTCACGCTGAATCTCGGTCAGTGAGCCTCCGGTGCCACTGAAGATGCGCTCATCATCCAGCGATCCGCCGCTCGCGCCACTGATCGAGGTCTCAAACGCCGCCCGACCGAAGTCATTGATCGCCGGGCCGCGAAAGGTACTACCCAACGTGCCGTTGCCGCCGGGCGCTGAATCGCCTTCACGAGCGATGTCAATCAGGTCGCTGCTGTTCGTGCCGCGCAGGATCAGATTGTCTTCTGCGGTCCCGCCGCTGTTGCCGGTGTAGTCGGCCTCGAAGGCCACCTGCCCGAGATTGTTGATCGCCGGTTCGGATTGGATCGCGCTTGACGAGAACACTCCGTCACCATCATGAGCGGGATCCCCCTCCCGCGCGACCTTCGTCAGGCCGGAGCCGGTACCGATGTAGATGCCCGTGTCGTCTGAACTGGCGCCGCTGGTCCCAGTGAGGGATCCGACGAACGCGACCTGCCCCAGATCGTTGAGGTTGGGGATGCCGAAACTGAAGAACGTACCGTTGCCTTCCGGTGGCGCCGCACCCCCACGGGCGATTTGAGTCAGCGCTCCGCCCGACCCGCGGAAGACGCCCAGGTTATCGGCGGCTCCGCCGCTGGTACCGGTCAGGAACCCCGTGAACGCCAGCTGACCGGCGTCGTTGATTGCGGGATCGTCGAAGGCAGCGGCGCTGAATGTCCCGTTGCCGTCGGGCGCCAACGCGCCTTCGCGGGCGATCTGCGTCAAGGCTCCGCCGCTGCCGCGGAAGATGCCGCCGTCATCGCCCAGCGCCGCCGCTCGTGCCGGTGAGGACTCCCCGGAACCCAACCTGACCGGCATCGTTGAGGACGGCGCTGTCGAAAACAAAATTGGCGAACGTTCCGTTGGCGTCCGGCGCTGCGTCGCCCTCCTGTGCGATGATGACGTGCGCGGCGTGGGTATTCGATCCCGCACCAGCCAATACCGCGATGAAGACCCAGACGGTCCATGACGTGTGTTGATGCGCCCTGTTCACGAGGTGGCTCCTTTCCCAAATCCAGCGTGTACCCGACTCGCGATTGTCGCGGCGTGTGGACGTGACCGCGATTCCTCTTGTCCGCCTCATCATAGCCCGTCAACGAATTGGAAACAGCGCGTTCCGGGAGATTGTCCCCAGAACCGCAGGGATTCCTCCGCGCCCGGCGGGACTGCTATCCATCGCGGCGGTCGTCGCGGCTCGCTTCTCAAGCTGCCTGAAGCGCCACCACGTCGCACTTGAGCCGACCCCCTTCGCGCCGAAACGGTACCTGCACGCATCGGCGATCTGTCATCACACGCCAGCCGATGGTCGTGGCGTGAATCCCACGCGGCTCCAGTTGCCGTGCTTCGCGCAGCGGCACCAGCGGCTTGCTCACGATGCAGGATATTGAACGGCATCACGCACCCGTCGGCGCCCATGGGTCGTCGACAACTTCCGGTGAAAAGCCCACGGGGGATCAGCCGGCTCTGAGGTCCCATTGGACGGTCAAGTGCCCCGGACATGGGGCGTACCCGCCCGTCCCAAGTCCGGGCGACGGGCATCGGGTCGCACCCGCCCGGGGTCTGCTCCCAGGTTTGACCACGCCAGGACCGCGATCTAGTGTTCTGATGAGTGGTGTTCCATCTCCGCTCGGAGTCCGGCGCTGATAAGGAGTATTGCCTCATGTCACATCGCTCTCGGGCTGGCGTGGGTTTCACGCTCGTGGAACTGCTGGTCGTGATCGCGATCATTGCTTTGTTGATGGCGATGCTCATGCCGGTGTTCAAGGCCGCGATCGAAGCGTCGCGGGTGACGGTCTGCGGCACGCATCTGAAGCAGATGCACATCCCGATGACGCAGATTGCGCTGGATCGTCAGAGCGGGCGGATGCCCCCGTGCGACTGGGGGCAAACGGTGATCGGTATGCTGCCTCCAAAGGGGGGATACCGCGGCAACCAGTTTGGTATTTGGGGACATGAGCTAATCGATTACGGCTTCACGAAGGATCTGGCGACGTGTCCGGGCATCACCGAGGAAACCGGCGGCAAGGAGCGCTGGACATTCTGGTACGCCTTCCCCCGATACGGGGGCACGGACTACCTTTACACCGGCGGCGCGAGCAATCATCCGTCTGCCGCCGGGCATCCGGGGTGGGGTTTCCCGTTCGGCAAGCCCGCGGGCAAATACATTTCACTGGATCTCGTGCTGCGCAACGATGGCACCGAGGCGCTGCCGAATGACGTGGTCTACTTTGGTGACATCGCTTACAACACTCCCAACTCGTACCCCGGCACGATGTCCGGCTCAAGGAGATACCGGGACCCGAGCAATCACCGGGATGATAAGGTGACCAACAAATACGGCACGTCGATTTGGCCGTCGCAGGGCCGCGGGTCGAATCGACTCAAGGTCGACGGCAGTGTCGAGTGGTACGCATTCCCGCAGAAAGGCAGAATGTTGGGCACCCGCATGAGCGGGAAGATCATGGGCGACTACTACACGTCATATTTCTAATGTACGACAGACTTTGCGCGGACATCGACGTGCCGGGCATTGCTCGAGGCCGTGGCAAGCGTGGGTGGGGCCGGGAGGTCTGATTTGACCGACAGACGGATTCCACCTACGTGTAGTAGATGTTTTCCACATCTGTCGGTCATTCGCCATCGAAAGGAGTGCCGAACCATGAGGTGCCGCCCTCGTTCATGCGCGGGTTTTACGCTGGTGGAACTGCTGGTCGTGATCGCGATCATGGCCATATTGATGGCACTGCTCATGCCGGTATTGAAAAGCGCGGTCGAATCGACGCGGGTGACGATCTGCGCCTCGAATCTGAGTCAGATGCACGTTCCGATGACGCAGATTGCGCTGGATCGTCAGAGCGGGCGCTTGCCCCCGTGCGACTGGGGGCAGACGGTCATCGGCATGTTGCCCCCGATCGGTGGATACCGCGGCAGCCAGTTTGGCATTTGGGGACATGAGCTAATCGAATACGGCTTCACGAAGGATCTGGCGACGTGTCCGGGCATCACCGAAGAAACCCGCGGCAAGGAGCGCTGGACATTCTGGTACGCGTTCCCCGGGCTCGGGGGCACGGATTACCTTTACACCGGCGGCCACAGCAATCATCCGTCTGCGTCTGGCCCCCCCGGGTACGGCTTCCCGTGGGGTAAGCTCGGCGGCAAGTACATCTCACTGGATCTCGTGCTCCATAACGACGGCACCGAGGCACCGCCGAACGACGTGATCTATTTCGGTGACATCGCCTACAACACAACACCCTATGACATGTGGGGCGGTTATAACTCGTATCCCGGCTGGTACTACAGCGGCTTGAAATACAAGGATCCGAGCAATCATCGCGATGAGAAGGTGACCAATAAATACGGCACGTCGGAATGGCCGTCACAGGGACGCGGGTCGAATCGGCTCAAGGTCGACGGCAGCGTCGAGTGGTTCCAGTTCCCGCAGAAGGGCAGAATGCTGGGCGGACGCATGCGCGGGGCGTACATGGGCGATTACTACGCCGCGTATTATTGAGGCGCGCCGCGCTTCGGCGATCTCGCCGTTGTTGGCAATCAGTGGGGAACTGGTGGTCTTGGTCATCCGTTGGGGTGGAGTGCCGATGTTGCTCCAATGCCTGATGGAGATGGTGTCGTAGATGTTGGCGACATGGCTGTGGTCGGATTCAACTGGACGCCACCAAGCGGAGGAACATCGCTAGCGGATGCCGCGACTGTGCCGATACCGAGCGCATTCATCGGTGCGTTGGCGATGATTGCCTCTGCTGGATTTGGGCGACGGTTACGTACGCGTTGTGCGCAGTACGGCGATCTCAGGCCGTAGGCGACGATAGTATTTCACGAAGATGGAGTCACCGTGATGGGTCCGCACAGGATGACATTGAGACAGCATCAGGCTCTTTTGTTTTACAAGGATGATTCAGGACCCACCCAGCAATGGACGGGATTTCCGTTCGATCCGAACAACATCCGACCGGTCGAGCCCGGCGAGGCTGGCGGACCGCCATCGGTTGGTACAGCGGGCACAAGCGTCCAGGATTATCAGGAAGCGTTCGACCTGGATGCTGAAGATCAGATTGACTTTGAGGTCATTCGCCCTGATAGGCCGTACGAGATCGATCTGAACGTCATTTCGGATGTGAACAGGTTCGGTGTATACCGTCCGGTGGGTCAGAATCTGTACTACTCGTTCGACGATGACGGGCCGTCCGGCTGGGCGCTGCCCAATCCGGATGTCCCGACCAATTCATCGCCGGATCGCGCGGTTGAGATCTTCACCGATCCGTCGTTCACCATCACGCCGTTCAATGTGGCGACGATTCCCGTGGAGAATCCCTACGCTGACGAAGTCGACCTGTTCCTGGCTCCCAATCCCAATGCGACATCCGCGCGGGAAGACGACGACGTGGACGCATTGGACATGCACGTGGACAACAACAACGACAACCATCCAGATTCGATCTTCGCCAACCGGTATTGGTCACCGGATCACGAGGCCAATCTGAATCTGGATCCCGGCGACATCTACCTCACACGGAACGGCGCCGGGGCGAACCAGATTCTCGCGCTGGACGACGTGGTCAACTTCGGGCTCAGTGATGAGGTCGACGTGGACGCGTTTGAATTCGCCGCGTTAACGCAGAACGAGTTCACCGCTGTATTTCCCAACTCGGGACAGGTGTTCGCACCGTTCGTACTGGTCGGCCTGTTGAGCGTGGATCAGGATGATCCCGATACCACGGCATTTGATGAATCGGGCGGCCTGAACCCCAACGTGATCTACATCACCGACCTGGCCGGCACGACGCTCGCCGTGCACGGTCGATACACCGGTGACGTGGACGCAATCGCGTTGATTCCCACACCGGCCGCCGGTCTGGCTGGTCTGGCGTTGCTTGGCATCGGCCTGGCGCGTCGTCGCCGAGACGTGTAACACTTCTGAACATTGACCATTCACAACAGCCCTCGACGTTTGGCGTCGAGGGCTGTTTCGTTGGTAGTACGGTTGCTTAGTCCCGCCCGTGCGTTCGCGATTACTGCTGATCAACCTGGAACGAAAACATGCCGATGTTGCGGACCTCGAAACGGAGTTGTACGGGTGTGCCGTTCAGTGCGGTCAGATCAACGGTACCGTTCCAGGCGATCGACAGGTCGGCGGGCGTGCATTGGGTCACGCCTCAGGATTCCAGTTCAAAACCTTCGTACGCCTTGGTATAGCCGACATGTTGCCTGAACTCGGGGCGACGCACGATCGAAGCGCGGACGCCGTGGTCGCGGTAGGGCACGTTCTTCACGTGGGAAGCGGCATCACGCAACCATGCGCACGTTGGCATCTCCTGGTCTACCGGCGCGCGAACAGTTCGGCGGCGTTGTCATAGAAGATCGCCTCAACCTGCGCGTCGCTCATCTTGCAGGCGTGGCAAGCGAACTTGAGCATGCGCAGGGATTCATGATTGACGAAGGTAAACCCCGTCTTGCCGCCGGCCGTGTGCAGGCCGAATTCAATCTGATCGTCGTACACCCAGGAAAAGAAATCAGCCACGGCGATACAGCGGCCATGGAAATGCGAGAATGGCCAGTCCGATCCCCACATCAACCGAGAGTGGCCGAACGTCATCAGGATTGCCTCGAAAGACCCGGACTCGCACACACTCGACGTGTCGAAATATACGTTGGGCAGATCGGCGATGGCGCCGATGCCGCGCGCGGTGTGTCCGGGGTTCAGGCCACGTGCGCCGTGCGCCAGCACGATCTTCATGTCAGGATAGGTTTCGCAATAGTGCCGGATCGTCGCCTGATTGCTCTCGTCCGCCAGGGCCTTATCGAGCACCAGGTGCACGACGATCGGCAGTTTCGCCTCATGTGCGACGGGCATCACGTGCTCGGGCAGATACTCCACCATTGGGGCCTGCAGCGTGTCGGCACGCGGCGCCATCAGGTGATAGGGTTTTAGCGAAACCGGCTTATGCCGATCGATATCGGCGCGAAGCTGATCGGCGGTCATGTCGGGATGGATCACGACGCTCGACCCGCTGACGCTGTCGGTTAGAGCTTCTCTGGCGGCAAAGGCGTTACCTTCATCACGATTCTCTCCGGTGAGGGTGGTCGGCAGCATATTGGCGCCGGCGACAGTACGCCCGGGAAGTATCCAGTGCAGGTGATCCCGGTATGACGCCATGTCGGCCACCTCGGGGGTGTTGGCGACCACTGCATCGAGACGATCGCTGCTGAAACCGCTGCGCAGTCCGATATGGATGTGTGAATCGTAAATGCGGTCGGGTACGAAGCTGTCGAGTTCAACTCGAAAAAACCGCGTGTCCGCCTCGGCCAGAAACCATTTAGGTGAGACCATGGTTCACTTTCTTCGGGACTGATTGGATTCTTGGCGTTCGTATCGCCTCAACGCGTCGATGTTCGCCTCAACTTTGTAGATGATGTCGGCGACGCGCTGCATGACTCGGGCGGCCGGTTTGTAGAATCGGAACATCATCTGCAAGCCATGATTCATGAGGTCCGTCGCCTGCGGATAGTTCTGCTTCCGGTAATCGATCTGGGCGCGGCGAAGATTGTCGTGCCAGACCGTACGTGGGCCTTTGTAGGTTTGCCAGTGCAGCCGGGCCCAGGTGGGGATCAACGATGTCACGTAAGCAGTCATGCCCAGCCCCTCCGCCTGCACCGCCTTCAAGAACGTATCACGATGAATACCCGCAGCCCTGCTGCGGAATCGCATCGACCACATGTAATACGACGCGTCACCGTGCGTGCTGTGCCTGGGCCACGCCAGGAACTGACTGTCCTTGAGCAACGACCGCACCATTGCGACGTTACGCCGGCGGGCGTCGATCTCGCGCGGCAGCTTCTTCAACTGCTCAGCCAGGAGGGCCGCCTCGATCGTGGTGACCCGATAGGTATAGATCAGTGAATCGACGTACGGCCGCAGGTCATCCGGGAAGCCCTCCTCCATCGACCGGGCGCTATGCTGGCAATCGAGGCAGGCGCGCCAATACACATCCTTATCCGGCGTGACAAAGTATCCGGCCTCGGTCGTGCCCAGCTGCTTGCCGCCCATACAACTGAAGCCCGCGGCGTCGCCGAAGTTCCCCACGCCGACGCCCTTCCATGTCGCGCCATGGGCCTGGCTGCAATCTTCCACGACAGCGATGCCGTGACGTTTGGCGAGGCGCATGATGGCGGTCATGTCGGCGGGGTGGCCGTACATGTGCACCGGCAGGATGGCGCGGGTGCGTCTTGTGATGCGCGCCTCGATCCGTTTGGGATCGATCAGGCCGGTCTGCGAATTGACGTCAGCAAAGACGGGGATCGCATTCTGATGCAGGATGCACGACGTGGACGCACCCCACGAATAAGGCGTGGTGATGACTTCATCTCCGGCGGCAACGTCGAGCCCCGCCAGCGCCATCTGCAGGGCGCTATGCCCGGAACCGGTGGCCAGCACATGGCGCCCACCGTGATGACGCGATAGCGCTTCTTCGGCCTCACGCACTTCCGGCACGTCACGGGAAAATCCCAGCACGCGGCCCGTCTCCAGAATCTCCGTCACCCGCCGAAGCGCCCGCTTGGTGAAGTAAGGGTACGTCGGTTGATTCACTGTGCCTACGGGTTCGCCGCCGAGCAGCGCGAGTTGACGGATCGCTGCCGCGGATCGTTTCCGAGAAGTTACAGAAGCGCTTGCCACGTTGACTCCAATATCAAGCTGGGCCCCGGTGGGCATCGACGATGCGGCCGTTCTGGACAAACAGTTCGTTGGTGTCCGCCGGGTCGTCGCCCGGCATGGGCGCAGCGGTGTACTGCGCGAGATACACCCGACGTGGCTTGCCGGTTGGATTCGCCCCGCTGCGGTGGAACGTCATGCCGGAGAACACCGCCATGCCGCCGGCCGACATGATGACCGGCTCGCCTGGATCGTCGCCAAAGTAGCCGACCAGATCATTCGTCTCTGCCATCCGCTCGTGATCAACGACGCGTTTGTCACCAAGCCGCCGCATGGGCAGCATGTACACCGTGCCGTTGGCTTCGCTGACGTCGTCCAGCGCGCACCAGCAGCTCAGAATCTCCGGATGGTCACCGATGCGCTGCTGCGCATAGCCCGAGTCCTGGTGCCATGCGAATTCCATCGACGTTTTGCCGTGCTTCACCACGAACTGATCGGACTTGAAATACACGGTGTCGCCGAGGACCGAACGACATGTCGAGGCCATCAGGTCACTGAACACGAAGCGGCGCAGATCGACAAAGGTCGATGCGGCCGCACCGATGAAGTACCGCTGGTTGCGATGGTTGATGCCGATGACATCCGTGCCCTGCGCGTCCATCTCGGCGTCCATCTTCTCGATCGCGGATTGGCACGCACGACGAAGCAGCGCGAGATGCTCGTCGGGGATCACTGATTCGAGCACGAAGTAGCCGTCGGTGTGGAACTGTTCGATCTTGTTGTCGGTGATGCTCACGCTCGGATCACTCCAATCGCTCCCACTGTGCGCCTCGCGTATCGGTCACGGCAGACTCCAGAATGTGCCCGCGATGACGCGAGGCTGCGAGGCTGCGAGGCTGCGCCAATCCTGCGCGTGGGAGCCGGCAGCATGCGTTGAACCAACAATTGAAATCCCAATGTAAAATCGGGGTCACCCAAGTCAAAAGCACCCACGGATCGCTCAGCATCGCATTCTCGTCAGGGGCCTGTTACCGGTCAATTGGCCTCCGGGCGAGCACCATGGCGACATCCGGCCAGAAGATATTGTTGCGAACTGTCCCAAAACGTCGTGCAATACCCGCTCACGCCGCGCCGCGACCGAATGCAGAATGAAATCCGACAAGGAAGGCACCCGACGCCATGCAACAGACCATCACGCTGACCAACGCGATGAACGTTCCGATGAATAGCCAGCCCATACGGCAGGGCATGCCCTGGCCGCGCGGTGCGGTGGCGGGGGAGCCACAATTCTTGGCGATGGATGATTCGGGCCATGCTCTGCCCACCGCCGGACGCGTACTCAACCGCTGGCCCGATGGATCGGTGCAATGGTCATTGGTAGACGTGATCATCGATATGTTGCCGGACAGTGAACGCGTGGTGACGATCGCGCCGACGGCCGCGCCACCGCCCGCCCCGGTGAATCCCGTCGTATGCACGGAATCTCCCGGTAGCATCTCGATCACCAATGATCTGTTGACGTTCGGACTTAGCACTGCCGACGCGCCGTTTTTGCGCCGATGGGATCGCGACGATCGAGTGATCGTCAAGCCCGGCGGCCTCGATGTGATCATCACAGACGAATCCGGCGTGCAGTATTCCGCCGAGGCGGGCCTTGAGCGTTGCACCATCGAAGACGCCAGCCCGCTGCGCGCCGTGATCCGCGCTGAGGGACGACACCGCGCCGCCGACGGGCGGACCTTGCTGGACTACTGGATGCGCTTCACCGTCACCGCTGATCGGCCCGACGTGCGCATCACCTATCACTACCACAATCGGGAAGACTACCCCGACGACCATCCCGGCGTGCCCCAGGCGCGGTTGCGATCGATGCGGATGCAATGCAAGACCGACATGCCGGTCGGCGCCGAACGCGCCATCGTGCATGCCACGCGCGGACTGCGCACGTGGCCACAGTATTACCGACTCACCGATGATCTGGAGATCTGCTCAGCCGACAGCACCGATATCAGCGGTTACGAAGCACTGCATCAAGGCAAGGGACTGACCGGTGGGGGGATGGGGCGGGTATTCATCCGCGACCTGGACTTGCTGCGTGACGATATGGCGGCCAAACCGTGGTTCCTTCGGAACATGGTCGACTTTAAGTTCGGCAGCATCAATCAGCCCGAGGCGTTCGTGTTCAGCCACGTTGGACTGATCAGCGACGCCGGATCACTCGTCGCGGCCGGGCTAAACATGGTCGGGCTCCATCCCAAGGCCTTGAGTGTGACCGGCTCCACGCTGAGCTACGACGTGTGGCCCGAGTGGGCGGGCATCATGGACATCACTCAGGGCGAGGGACGCACGCTGGATTTCTGTCTGGGCGCGCTGGAACCCAACGCCACCGACGAAGCGGTCATCGCACACTATCTCACGTGGGAGCGTGGCAGTGTGTACGCCCATCATGGTGTGGGACCGGCCGTGCCCGTCGCGCTCGACCCGGATCACGTGCGCCGATGCGAAGTGTTCACGACCGAGATGTTGCCCGTGGCGGATCTTGATGCGAACTACGCATTCGAGCGTAAGGTCCGCGCCCGCTGGGTGCCCGATGCCGGTGTCCCCCCGAAGGGGCATTGGAACTACGGCGACATCGGCGGCGACTGGGTCACCGCCGGCAACAACATCGAGATGGCCGCGCTGCCATTCTTCCAGGAGTACCTTCGCACCGGTCGCGCGGCCTGTCTGGACGTCGGTGTGGCTCAGGCGCAGCACATCATCGATGTGGACCTGGTCGCCAAGTCATCCTACCCCTATCAGGAGGGTGGCATGGTCGCACACGCCCCGCGCCACAACCACGGCGCCGCGTACCCCAGCCACATGTGGTTCACGGAATTGCTGTACGCCTACGCGCTGACCGGCGATCAGGAATTCCTGGATGCCGCCGGACGCACGTGTGACAATCTGGTGTTCTGGATCAACGATCCGTGGGGTTTTGAAGGGATCGACTGCGACGGGCGCGAGGCCGGCCAACCGCTGATCAACCTGGCGTGGACCTACGAATTCCTGCCCGATCCGCGCTACCTTGAAGCGATGCGAAGAGTCGTGCACGAGTGCTACATCAAGAAGGTCGAGAAGTTCGGCCGGCTCACCTACCTTAAACCGCACGTGGACATGCCGCTGATCCAGTTCGATGCCTACGGCGACTGGGCCGCGTGGGAAGGCATGTTCTGGGTGTGGCGGATCACTCAGGACCAGACACTGCGTCAGTTCATGCTCGACCAGTTTGAGCAGCGTCTGGTGGAGGATCAGATCAACCCGGCGGAAAGCGATTTTCGCCAGGCCGACTACAACGCCGCCGCCTTCGCGTACTGCCTCAGTGGCGATGAGAGGTGGCTACATCGCCTGGCCCGCCCGTTCCGTCTGTCATTTCGCGCCGTCCAATGGCCGTTCGCGTGGGTCAAGAGCATGTATTACATCAAGCTCGCGTTTGAACACGGCATTGTCAACGATGATGACGTGCTGATTGGATAGGACACCGCATCGCACTAATCGTGCGTCGACCATGGCCATGGCACGCATCGATGTCCCGCGTCGCATACGATAGATGGGTGGAAATCACGTCTCGGGAATCTGGTGAATGACACAGCCAAACTCAGCCGGCGCAAGATTCCGGGCGGCGCTTCAAAGCGAGCGACCGCTTCAGATCGTCGGCGTCATCAACGCGCTTGGCGCACTGCTGGCTCAGCGGGCGGGGTTCGGCTCGCTCTATATCTCTGGGGCGGGCGTGGCCAACGCCTCGCTCGGCATGCCGGATCTGGGCATGACGACGCTGGATGATGTGCTGGCCGATGTTCGGCGCATCACGCGGGCAACGGATTTGCCGGTACTGGTTGACGCCGACACCGGCTGGGGTGACACGTCCGGCATTCAACACACGGTAACGTCACTCATCGAAGCCGGCGCGGCTGGCCTGCATCTTGAAGACCAGGTCGAGCAAAAACGCTGTGGACATCGGCCCGGGAAAGTGCTGGTGAGCGATGAAGCCATGGTCGATCGCGTGGAGGAAGCCGTGGCGGCGCGCACCGATCCTCAGTTCGTGATCATGGCTCGCACTGATGCCTACACCGTCGAAGGTCTGGACTGCGCGATCCAGCGCAGTCTGCGATACGTCGAAGCCGGCGCCGACATGATCTTCGCCGAAGCGATGGCCGACCCGACTGAATACCAGCAGTTCACGCGGCGGGTACCCGTGCCCGTGCTGGCGAATCTGACCGAGTTTGGCCGGACACCACTGTTCACGCTTGACCAGATGCGCGAAGTTGGCGTGGGCATCGTCCTTTACCCACTTTCCGCTCTCCGCGCTATGAACCAGGCGGCTCGGCAGGTGTACGATGCGATTCGACAGGACGGCACGCAGAGCAAAATGTTGCCCGCCATGCAGACCCGCGACCAACTCTACGATCTGCTTGACTACCATCGTTACGAACAACAACTCGATCAGAGATTGCAACAGGATCCCGATCATGGCTCGTAAATCAAAAGTCGCTTTATCCGGCGTGGCCGTGGGTGAAACGTCAATCTGCACCGTCAACGGTGACAACGACAGCATTCATTATCGCGGCTACGCCATCGAAGATCTCGCGGAGCACGCGTCATTCGAAGAAGTGGCCTACCTGCTATTGCGCGGCGAACTGCCCACGGCGTCACAGCTTGACTCGTATCGGGATCGCTTGAATGCGTTGCGATCCCTGCCCGCGCCACTCGCCACCGTCCTCGAACAGTTGCCCGGCGAGAGCCACCCCATGGACGTCCTTCGTACGGGCTGCGCTGCGCTGGGCTGTATTGAACCGGAATCCGATTCATCGCAGGAAGACGTGATCGACCGACTGATCGCGACCTTCCCAGCCATGCTCTGCTACTGGCACCATTTCCATAGTCACAACGCGCGCATCGACACCGATTCCGGCGAGACCTCTCTTGCCGGCCACTTCCTGCACCTGCTGCGCGGACAAGCGCCTGACCCGCTGCATCGCGATGCGTTCAACAGTTCCATGGTCTTGTATGCCGAGCACGGTTTTGCCGCGTCGACCTTCGCCGCTCGCGTCTGCGCTTCGACGCTGACGGACATCTATTCCGCGATCACCTCGGCGATCGGCACACTGCGCGGCCCACTGCACGGCGGGGCGAACGAGGCAGCCATGGAGCTTATCGAGGGCTTCACCGATCCCGATGATGCCGAAAGAGCCGTGCTCGACGGTCTGGCGCGCAAGGACGTCTTCATGGGCTTCGGCCACCCCGTCTACCGCACTCGCGATCCGCGCAACCAAATCATCAAGGGCTATTCACAATCGCTGTCCCAGGCCGTCGGCGATACACATCTGTTCGCTGTCTCCCAGCGCATCGAACAGGTGATGATGCGAGAGAAGAAGCTGTTCCCAAATCTGGACTACTACGCGGCCAGCACATATCACTTCATGGGGATTCCCACCGCGATGTTCACGCCCATCTTCGTGTTTGCTCGAATCTGCGGCTGGGCCGCGCACATCTTTGAACAGCGTGCCGACAATCGCATCATTCGGCCAGGCTCCGATTACATTGGACCGCAGCCGCGCCCGTTCGTGCCCATCGGCCAACGCGGCGGGGGGGCGTGATGGACGTCGGCGAATCCGCACAGCGACCACAACCCGACGGCCTGCTCGTGCAGATCGCTCGCTACGTTGCCGAGTACAACATCGACAGCGATGAAGCATTCGATACCGCGCGGCTGTGCCTGATCGACAGCATAGGCTGCGCCTTCGCTGCGATGAACGATTCGGAATGTCGCGCGCGGCTCGGACCTGTTGTGCCCGGCGCAACACTTCCCAACGGTGCGCGCGTGCCCGGCACGGACCATGAACTCGACCCCGTCCAGGCCGCATTCAATATCGGCTGTCAGATTCGCTGGCTCGATTTCAATGACACCTGGCTTGGTCGCGAGTGGGGCCACCCTTCGGACAATCTCGGCGCCATCCTCGCCTGTGCCGACTACATCAATCGAAACGAGATTGGCCCTGCGCTGACGGTCCGTGACGTGCTTGACTCAATGATCAAGGCCTATGAAATCCAAGGCGTCCTCGCGCTGGAAAACAGTTTTAATCACATCGGCCTTGATCACGTCCTGCTTGTGCGTATCGCGAGCACCGCCGTCGCGACCGCGATGCTCGGCGGCAGTCACGACCAGATCATCAATGCTCTGTCCAACGCCTGGATCGATGGCGGGGCGTTGCGGACGTATCGTCACGCGCCCAACACCGGATGGCGCAAATCGTGGGCCGCCGGCGACGCGACAAGTCGGGCCGTGCGATTGGCGCTGATGGCGAGATCCGGCGAGATGGGTTATCCATCCGCATTGTCAGCCAAGCGGTGGGGGTTTGATGATGTGTTGATGGGGGCCGCCGCCGTGCGGTTGCCGCAGCCGCTCGGCAGCTACGTGATGCGGCACATCCTGTTTAAGGTAGCCTATCCTGCGGAGTTTCACGGGCAGACCGCCGTTGAAGCCGCCATCCAACTCCACCCGCATGTCGCCGACCGCATTGACCAGATCGACCACATCGTGATCGACACCCAAGCCGCCGCTGTGCGCATCATCAACAAGAGCGGCCCCCTTCATAATCCCGCCGATCGTGACCACTGCATTCGATACATGACCGCCGTGGCTCTACTTCGCGGCGAACTAACGGCCGAGGACTACCACGATGCCGCGGCGGCAGACCCCCGTATCGACCACCTGCGCGACCGCATCAGTGTCCGCGAGCGGCGGCAATACTCCAAAGACTATCTGGACCCCGAGAAGCGTGCGATCCCCAACGCCGTCCAGGTGTTCTTCAGTGATGGCAGCCGGACCGACCGGATTGGGGTCCAATACCCTCTCGGCCACCGCCGCCGGCGTACCGAGGCGGCTGACGCACTGCGCCGGAAGTTCGACCAGAGCATCGCCGGGCAATGTGGTGTTGCTCAGCGTGCGGCGATCATGGCGTCGATCAACGATCCCCATGCGTTCGATGCCACGCCGGTACACCGGTTTATGGGCATGCTGGCCAGGCCCGCCTGACGCCGGTGCCCGATCCCCGCCTTCGCCATTTGTATCCCATAAAGCTTGGGTAATATCCAATTTATCGTGGCGAGGCGTTCCATTCGCTCGAATGCCGCCCTGCTTGACGCGGCGAACATGCCCCAACATAATGCCTTTGGATTAATGTCGCGGTCGGTTCACGCGATGATTCGGCCGTTCACGCGATGATTCGGCCATTTAACCGGCGCGAGCGGGTGATGAGCCCCAGCTTGAGCCGTTCAGCCGGCCTCGAAAAGGTCGGCGTCCCGCAGGGACGGATAGATTGAACGGGTATAACAGTGTTTCCCAGCAACCAGCAGCAAGCCATTTGACGGTGTCCGCTTTGGCCGACCCCATGGAGATACGTGTGCACGCTCGAATCAGATGGAGTGTGCGTGAGCCGAGGCGTGCGGTCGTCGAATAGTTCGGTTTTCGCTTGCTGTTCCCGCCCTGCAAGAAGAACTGGCTCGGGTTGTGGATCGCTTGATTGCAGCGATGATTCACGCTCACCCCACAGCGCCTTAATCCGACGCACGCTGGGTGGGTGCGCCTCGATCCCGAGGCGACCGCAGCGGGCCTCGGCATGAAAGGGCGTGATATGAGCCATTGGACGAGCGGGATGCCTTTGGGGTTGGCGGCAGTCGAGGGGCAGACCATTCTGGTCGCCGTTGTTGCGGCGCTTGTCGGCGTCGGTGCGACAATTCTCGTTATTCACATCTTGGGCAAGGGCGTCACCTCCCGGGCCAGCCAGGAGGCCGAGCGGATTACCGAGCAGGCCCGCAGGGATGCCGAAGTCAGTCGCAAGCAGGTCGAGCTTGAGGCCCGCAACGAGCTGATCGCCCACCGCGAGACCTTTGAACGCGAATCCAACGAGACCCGCAATGAACTCAAGGATACCGAGCGCCGCCTGGCCAAGCGCGAGGATAACCTCGACCGCAAACTGGACGTGCTCGAGACCAAGGAGAAACAGCTCAGTTCGCTGGAATCCGACCTTAAGAATCGGCAAAAGCAGCTCGCCGAGCGTGATCAACAGCTTGAGGAACTGATCGCCGACCAGCGGCAGCGACTGCTGCAGATTGCGTCTCTTTCCGAGGCCGAGGCCAAGGATATGTTGTTGAACCAGCTCCGCGATGAGTTGCGTCACGAGTCGGCCGAGATCATCCAGCAGGAGCTGGCCAAGGCCGAGGATGAGGCCCGCGAACAGTCACGCAAGGTCACCATACAAGCGATTCAGCGCTTCGCTGCCGAGCACACCTCCACGTCGACGGTGTCAGTAATCGACATCCCCTCCGATGACATGAAGGGCCGCGTCATCGGCCGCGAGGGGCGCAACATCCGCGCGTTCGAACAGGCCACCGGTGTTGATGTCATTGTCGACGATACGCCCGGCGTTGTCGTCGTCAGTTGCTTTGATCCGATCCGGCGCGCTGTGGCATCTGAATCGCTCTCGCGGTTGATCGACGACGGGCGAATACATCCGTCTCGCATTGAAGAACTCGTCACCCAGGTACGCAGTGAGATCGACGAGCGCATCGTCGGATACGGCAAGGACGCGACCATCGAAGCCAACATTCGCGGACTGCATGGCAAGGTCAGCGAAATGATGGGCCGCCTGCAGTATCGCACCAGCTACGGCCAAAACGTGTTGCGCCATTCCATTGAGGTCGCGTTCCTCAGCCAGGTCATCGCCGATGAACTGGGCCTCGACGGCACCACCGCGCGCCGTTGCGGGTTCCTGCACGATATCGGCAAAGCGCTCGACCATGAGGTCGAGGGCGGCCACCCCGAGATCGGGATGGAATTCTGCAAGCGGTATAACGAGAAAGAAGAAGTACTCAACGCCGTCGGCGGCCATCACGGCGATATCGACGTCACCACGCCCTACACGCCGATCGTCGCCGCAGCCGACGCGATCAGCGGGGCCAGGCCCGGCGCCCGTCGCGAGACTCTGGAACGCTACGTTCAGCGGCTGCAGCAACTCGAGGAAATCGCCCGCGGCTTCCACGGCGTTGATGAGGCCTACGCCATCCAGGCCGGTCGTGAGGTCCGCGTCATCGTCGATGCCAAGCGTGTTGATGACGCCCAAAGTACGAGCATTGCTCGTGATATCGCCAAGCGCGTGGAGGAGGAAATGACCTACCCTGGCGAAGTCCGAGTGACACTGCTGCGGGAGGTGCGAACCGTCGAATATGCCCGGTAAATGGCGCGAATCGGGAGCTCCGGACCCGTCCGGCGCGGCACCGAATCGTTTGACATCCCCCATTCCCGCCGATACTTTGGCGCTTGCTTTTCGGCGGTAACCGCACGCCCACGCCCACGCACGGCTGACGGTCGTTTGCGCCGGTGACCACCGCGAGGCATGATTCGGGCCTCACGGCCTACCCCGCCACGCCGGTCCGTCGATTGGGCCGCCCGCCGCCTGGGAGAACCTCCAATGAGACGATCTTTGCGAATGCTGTGGACCACCTGCCCGGTGCTCTTGGCGCTGGCCCTGACCGCGCCTCTGATGGCACAGGACGAGGACGACCTGTTCGGTGACGACCCGAACATGGCCGATGGTTTCGATTTCGACGATGAGATGGGCGAAGGCATGGAGGACATGGCTGAGCAGATGATGGAAGCCATGAAGGCCATGAAGATGCCCATCCTGGAACAAGCCATCAAGGATTCACCGCGCGGCATCCAGGCGAAAGTGGGGCGCGGTGAAGACCTGAACACCGACGAACTGCGTGAGGTGAGCCGGCGGATGGCGGTGCTGATGGGTGAGGATCCCAGCGATGTGGACGCGAAGGAAGATCCAACCCCGGAAGAACTCATCGAGGCAAACCTCATGATCCGGGAGCTTCAACCGAAGTTTGCTGACGTGGTCGACCAGCGGGACACGGCCGTCGCGACCACGCCACCCGCGGATGACGCCGACGGTCCGCCGCCCGCATCTCTGTTCAAGGATTTCATCCACTACATCCGGATCGCGCGGCACGATCTGGCGGTCAGCTTCGGCACTGCGTGGCTTGAGGCCCCGCTGACGCCTGACCGGATTCTCACCTCGGTCGAGAAAGGTCCCTACAAGCCCGCCGACATTCAGGACACCCTGAACGTGGCGCGGAAGGCCGGTGGCGAGATCGAGCAGGTCGCCAAGAATGTCGAGACACGTATCGAAAAGGCGCGTCTGGACGTCGCCCGCGACCCGACTCGCATCCGAAACAACATTGAAGCTCTAGCGACAGGATTGCGGGCGCAGCAAAATGCGATCAAACGTCTGCAACAGGCCGGCGAATACACAGCCCCCCACTTCCTTGCCGCCCTGCTGAATACCGACGATCGGCCTTTGCATCCCTACGTGACCGATGCCATGGTCGCCGTCGGTCGAGAGATCGTTCAGCCGATCTGCGAGGCCTTCGCTTATGTGCCCCCCGTGAACCAGCGGCAAATCGCTCGCGTCCTGTCAGACATCGGATACCCCTTGGCCGTCCCGTACCTCAAGGCCGTTTTGGAAACCCAGGACTTGGAGGATAGCACCCGCCGCGTGGTCGAAATGGCCGTCTCGACGCTCGAAGAACATGCGGGCATCCCCGCGGATCGCCGAGCGGCCGAGTTGTTCTACCTCCTTGCCGAAGACTATTACGCCCAACGTGTCAGCCTGATCCTTCACCCCGACCAACCGATCAATCTGCTGTGGGATTACCGAGTCGGCACGGGCTTGGTGCCGTTGAGCATCCCCACGCCTGTGTATCACGACGTGATGGCGATGCGCGCCGCCCGGCGAGCGCTGGAACTTGATCGTGACATGTCCGGATCGCTGAGTCTCTGGATTGCCGCGAACTTCCGCAGAGAAAACAACCAGCCCGAGGGTGCGGTCGATCCCAGTTACCGTTCTCACATGCGCAGCCCGCTTTACTACGCCACGATGGCCGGACCGCGCCACCTGCAGCCGGTCCTGCAGCGTGCCTTGGCCAACGGCGATGCGGAATTGGCGCTTGATGCCATCGACGCCCTGCGCGGCACGGCCGGTGAGCCCAGCCTGCTGAATCGTGGCGCCGAACAGCGCCCGCTGGCCCAGGGATTGAATTTCCCCGATCGGCGCGTGCGGATTGAGTCGGCGTTCGCCATCGCTGAAGCGCGGCCGACCTCCGACTTCTCAAACTCACAACGCGTCGTGCCCGTGCTCTCCGAGGCGATCCGTCAATCCGGCACGATGTACGCTGTCGTGTTGGCTGAAGACCTGAGCGCCGCCGGCGTCATCGCCGATCACGTGCGGCAGGCCGGGCGGTATGAAGCGATCCTCGGCACCTCGTTCGACGCCGTCGTCGGCGAAGTCGCCGACGCACCGGGTGTGGATCTGATCGTGGTACAGGCCGGTCAAGCCCAGATTGAGAACATCTTCAGCGCCGCCCGCCAGAACGTGAAACTCCAGGTCGCTCCAATTGTCGTATTGGCCGGCGACGCGGAGATTATCTCGTTGACCCGGCGATTCGAGTCCGAGAGCGGCGTCCGCGTCGCGGCCCAAAGCGATTCCGGCGACACCCTCATCGCCGGCATCCAGCAGGTCACCCGTGATTTGGCCGGCGATCAACTCACCGACGATCAGGCCCGTACGTACGCCCTGCACGCAATGTCAATGTTGCGCGAACTGGCCATGGGCCTCAGCAGCGACGTGTTCCACATTGAAGATGGATACGCCGCCCTCCTGGAATCTCTCGATGATCCACGCGAGGAAGTGTTGCTCAGCGCGGCCGCCGTCGTCGCGTTGCTCGATCATGACAAGGCCCAGCAGGCCCTCGCGGACGTTGCCCTGCACCGGGACCATGATGAACGGGTGAAGATCGCGCTAATGAAATACCTCGCTGAAAGCGCCCGCCGGTTCGGGCCGCGCGTGACCGACCGTCAGATCAAGGAATTGCTCGAACTCGTGGCCAGTGCACGCGGGGCATTGTCCGAGGCCGCCGCTCAGGCGCACGGCGCCTTGGATTTGCCCACCGCTAACCCCGTGGAGTTGATCGTACGCAACTAGACTGCAGCGGCGCGTCACGGCGCGATTCACGCCGGACGGATCACGTCAAACCGCCGCAGCGTCCGTGCCCGCTGATCCCGTCAGCTTCATTCGTATATCCAATACCAGGCTCAACAACAGCGGCACCAGGAACAGCGTGAACAGCGTGCTGATGATCAGTCCGCCCACCATCACGCTGCCCAGCCCGCGGTACAGTTCCGACCCGGCGCCGGGAAACAGCACCAGCGGCAGCATCCCACCAATACTCGTCAGCGTTGACATGAAGATCGGACGCATCCGCGTGCGCACGGACTCGGCAATCGCCTGGCGCGGAGGCATGCGCTCGCCGGTCGCGCCACCCGACCCCTGCGCCGTGCCGCGCATGAAGTTCAGGGCCTGATGCACCAGCAGAATGGCATTGTTGACGACCACGCCCGTGAGAATCACGAATCCGAGCATCGTCAACACGTCCAGTTGCTGCGTGGGCACGAAGGTGTGCACGATGCGCAGCCCCAGAAATCCGCCCACCGCCGCCAGCGGCACACTGACCATGATGACCAACGGGTACAGCCAGTTTTCAAACAGCGCGGCCATCAACAGGAACACGACCAGCAGTGCCAGAAACGCTCGGCTGCTGATCAACCCCATAATGCTTTGGAAGTTCAGTCCCGTCCAACGTCCCAGCAGCGCCTGCTTGACCTGGCTCAGCTTCGCCGCCGTTCCCGCCAGTTCCACGTTCACCGTCGGAGGAATGGCGCCCTGCTCGCGCAGTGGACCGATCAGCTTCTCGCGAATGGTCGCCTGGCCGGTGTCCAGCGCTATGTCCTCCGGCAACTCCACGTCGATCGTCACCGCCTGCTGCTCGGCGATGCGCTTAATTTGTTGCGGGCCGATCGTCGTCTCGATATGCGCGACGCTCTGCAACTGAACCACCTGGCCGGTGGCGGTGGCGATCGGCTGATCACGCATGTACGTCGCGTCATCACTGTGGCGGTTGTTCGCAATCACCTTCAGGTCGATGCCGTCGCCATCCAGAAGAAATTCACCCGCAATCACACCGTCGCCGAACATCTGCGCCGCATCGCCCAGGGAAGCGTTCGTCACCCCCACATCAGGTGCGGTGACGGCATTCAGCTTCACGTGGACCTCTTTGCGCCCCAGCGTAAAATTCCCGGGATTGGTCTGGAGGCCCTGGTGTCCAAACTCGTCGGCCAGCGCCTCGAAGATCGCAGTCGCCGCCGGCACCACCTCATCCAGGCTTGGCTCGAAAATCTCCAACTCAATCGTGTTTCCCGAGCCGCCCGGCGTGCGAATGAGCGGCATCTTGCGCGCGCCGCCGAAAATACCGGGTTGCATTTCAATCGTGTGGTTGATCAGGGCCGCCACCGGATCAACGCGGCGGTCGTCAGCGCTAATCGCCCCGCAAAACATGATGCCGCTGTCAATGCCGACAAAGAAGAAGTTCGTAATCGGCGGCGGCACGACCTGCCCGACCTCGCCCGTCGCGAAGTTCTTCGTCGGGATCGCCGGCAGGCGATCGGCCTCGACCGACCCCGGCTTCGCTTCCCAGAACGGCCTGACCGGCACCTCCACCCGCTTGCCGATATCCAGCTGGAAATCGGTATTATAACCCGGTGGCGGGAACAACATCGCGAACACCAGGTTCCGATTGCCCGTCGGCAGATAGCTTGTCGGCGGCATGAGCAGCCAACTACCGAACAACGCGATGACCACAATCGATGCCACCAGCGCCGCGCGCAGTGGCCAACTTCCCATGAGAAAATAGATCAGCTGACTGACCCTCTCGACCAGTGCGCCACTTCGGTTGGGCTCTGTCTTCCGATCGGCCGTCCGCAGGTCCGCGCTCTCGGTGTTGGCCGCTCGCCTTCTCAGCAGCCGCGCCGCGGCCGATGGAATCACCATCACCGACACGATCAGACTCAGCGTGACTGCGGCGCAGATCGCCAACGCGATGTCACGGAACAGTTGCCCCGCCTCTTCCTGCACAAAGATCACCGGCAGGAACACCACCACCGTCGTCAGTGTCGACGCCAGCACGGCCCCCCAAACTTCCCGCGCCCCATCCAGCGCCGCCTGAGGCCCATCCTTGCCCAGCTTGCGATGCCGATCGATGTTCTCCAACACCACGATCGCGTTATCCACCACCATCCCCACCGCGAACGCCAGCCCCGCCAGACTGATCACGTTCACGTTTCGGCCCATCAGGACCATCGCTACAAACGTGCCGATGATCGACATCGGAATCGCCAATGCGACGATCATCGTCGACCGGCCGCTGCGCAGGAACAGATAGAGCACAATCAGTGCGATCGTGCCCCCGACGAAGATGTTCGTCTGCACCAGATTGATCGCGTGGTCGATGTAGATCGTCTGATCGTACACCTGCACCGCCTCGATCTTACCGGTCAATCCCAGCCGTCGCGCCTGAATCTCCAGCAGTCCACCGGGATCATTAAGGCCCTTCACCGCTGCGCGGAAGTCAGCCATGACCTTCATCACGTTCGTGCCGACCTTACGCTGCGCATTGATCGCCAGCGCCAGTTGTCCTTTCGATCGCACCACCGCCCGCGGATCCTTGTACGTCAGCTTCACCTCCGCCAGATCGCTCACGTAGATCTTCTTCGCCGCGCCGGGCGGCGAGACGACCGTCCGTTCGATCTGGTGCAGTTCCTCAAAGCGCTCGTCGACCCTCACCGGCACGGCGAGCTTTTCCTCATCCAGGCTTCCGCCTGAGACCCCCACATTTTGAGCACGCAGCGCTGTCACCATGGCCGCTGGGCTCAGCCCGTATTGCGACAGCTTCACCGGATCGACCTCGACGTGCACCTCCGGTTCCGACCGGCTCATCAACGTCAGCCGGATAGCTGGAGACCTGACGCAGCTTTTCGTTCACCTCGATCAGCGCCTCAGCCTTATCGATATCGATGGAGAAATCCAGCTTGATCGACCCTTGGCCCTGCTGGCAGATGCTGGTCATTTTCGTGAGGCCCGAGATGCTCTTGAGCTTTTCCTCCTGCTTCTCGATCACGTCGTGCTGAATCTCCCCCGGACTGACGCCTTCCCACAACGTCGTGATCGAGATCACCGGGCGATCGACGTTCGGTGTCAGTTGAATCGGGATCGCGCTGACGCTTAACAGGCCGGCGAGGATGATGAGAATCACACCCACGCTGATCGTGACCGGCTTATTGATGGCGAAACGAATGGGATCCATACTGCGGACCTTACTGCTGGGGGGTGTCGGATGATGGGGGCGTGTGACTGCTGCCGTCATTTGATGCCGTCGGGGCGCCACCGGGCTCGGCGGGCTCGCGCATCAGCATGAGGGGCTGTCCGGGGAACATGATGCGTTCGTTGCCTTCGACGATGACCTGCTCCCCGGGATTGATCGGACCGTCAATGACAAATCGATCGCCAACGCCGAAGCGGATCCTGACATAGGCCGGGATCGCCGCCCCGCCGCGGTTGACATAAACCAGCATGCCCGCCGGCGTCACCTGCACCGCATCTCGCGGCACGGTGAGTGCCATCGCCTCCTTCCCGTTGGGCAGGTCGGCCGTCACCGTCATCCCGGACATCAATACCCCGTCATCGTTCGTCAGTCGAACGTTCACCGGGAACGTCCGCGCCCGCGGATCAGCGTCGGGCACGATGCGATGGACCGGCGCCGTGATGATGCGAGACACGCCCTCGATGTGTACCGTCACCGGCTGATCCGCTCTTAAGTGACCCACCAAATACTCCGGCACGTCCAGCATTGCATCAATCTGGTCACTGGACAGCACCTCAGCCACGGGATCACCCGGAGAGAGCCACTGCCCGACCTCGGTCCGCTTGCTGATGACGTAACCATCAAACGGCGCGGTGATCGTCAGCTTGCGCAACGCCGCCTCTATCCGGGCCAGGTCGGTTTGGGCACCGCTCAATGTGGCCTTGGCCTGATCCACCGTCGCCCGGGCGGCCGTCTCCACGTCGGTCGCGTCATCCAGTTCCTTGCGCTTGGCCGTGCGCTCGGCAAGCAGCGTCGCCAGACGCTGCCGTTCGCGCGTGGCGCTGGCCAGCAGCGCCTCTCGCTGTTCACAGATTGCCTGAGCCTCGGCCACCTGGGCAATCGCGCCATCGCGATTGATGCGGACAATCTCATCGTCGATCCGCGCGAGAATCGTGCCCGCCTTGACCGCCGTGCCCGCGTCCGGTGGCGCCAGCACGACGCGTCCACTCTCCTCCGAGGCCACCAATGATCGCCGTGCCGGACGGAGTTGACCGGTCACACGTGACACCTGCGTCACGGTTTCCCGGCGCGCTTCGCCGACCCGCACCACCGCCGGCCGGAGCGTCCTCCTGACCCGATTCCGGCTCCGCGATCGTCGCCGACGCCAGCAGCAGGATCACTGCCGCGCCGATCTTGGGCTGAATTCCACATAGCTTGTGTAGATGACGCATAGTACCCATAGGGTATTGAGAATTGCGCCCATAATCTACATCCGGTCTCAAGAAGCTCGCCACCACGTCCTCGCCGGGTCCAACATTCCGGATCGTTATGCAACGCGTGGGCAACCCATACCGATGGTTTGCGTCCGTCGTGGTTATATCTTCGGGTCGGATCGCCATGAGATAAAGATCGATCTCATGCGGACCGAACCCAACTGCGAGAAGTTCATGGAATCTGTCGGCAAGAGACCCAGAAGCTCTGCGACCGGACCCCTGTCGGGTGCGCGTCGCTACCGTCGTGGCCTCGCGGGTTAAGTCATCACGGCCACAGGTCGATCAGACGTTTAGATGTGCACCAACCGACGGCCCAATTCCGTCGGGTGACAGGAAAAAATCGTGAGCCCGTACCCGCCTCGGGCTCTGAGTTGGAAAGGAATCGCTTCTTTACATCCGCTTGGAGGTTCTGCACATGCAAGCTCGCAACCACCGTCAGCAAGGTTTCACCCTCGTCGAAATTCTAATCGTCGTCGTCATCCTTGGCATCCTCGCCGCGATTGTGATTCCGCAGTTCACCAACGCTGGGGAGACCGCCAAGGCCAACAGTCTCGTCACGCAGTTGCAGACGATTCGCAGTCAGTTGGAGCTTTACCGTGTGCAGCACAGCGGTAACTACCCCACGCTCACCACTAACTGGAATCAGATGACGTCCACCACTGATGTGGCCGGCACCGTCGTCGCAACCGGCGCGTTCGGTCCCTACCTCCAGCAGCCCCCGGTCAATCCGTTCGAGAACAGCAGCTCTGTCAGCGGTACGGATGCTGCCGACGGCACCGCCGCTTCCGGCGTGGGCTGGGTGTGGATCAGCGGGCAGCTTAAGGCCGTACTCACCGTCGCCAAGGCTGCGGAAGTCGGCCTGACGAACACCAACGACATCGAGACCTATTGATGTCCATATGAACTAGCCAAGTGGCATGGGTCACCCCGGCGTAACCGCCGGGGTGACCTTTTGCAGTACACGGGGTCATACGCGGAAGCCCGCATTTGGAACGTACTGGAGGCGATTTCATGTTAAGGCCATGGCTACTCACCCGGATTCCGAGACGATCCCGCGGGTTCACGCTCGTCGAAATCCTCATCGTCGTCGTCATTCTTGGCATTCTTGCCGCGATCGTCGTGCCGCAGTTCTCCGGGGCCGCTGAAACGGCCAGCGACACCGCGCTGAAAGAAGATCTGCGCACGATCCGGGCTCAGACGCTGCTCTACTCCTCCCAGCACCGCCAGATCGGGCCCGGTTTCCCCGCCGGTAATCCCAGCGGCACACCAACCGAGACGCTGTTCGTCAACCAGATGACGCGGTACTCCGACGATCTGGGCAACACCAGCACCAGCAAGTCGACGACCTACAAGTACGGCCCGTACATCATCTACATCCCCCCCAATCCCATCAACCAGCTGTCGACCGTGCGCGTACTTGGCACGGGATCGTTTCCGACCACCGCGGCGGGCACTCACGGATGGATCTATCAGCCGTCGACGTTCACCTTTGCCTCGGACGCTACGGGCACGGACTCCAACGGTGTGGCGTACATCGACTACTAAGACCTCTGCCGCGACGCGGTATCAAGGGACAGAACCATGGCCAATCTTCGCTACTTGAACACGATACTGACAGTCCTCACGCTCCTGGTCGCCATGCATCTGTGGACGCTCTGGACGATAGCGCCCGACTTCGCCACGGAGGCACACGCGGCCGGCATCCCCGATGGTGGCGCGCAGCGTCATCAAATCATCAGTCAACTGAAGCTGCTCAATCAGAAGACCGAGCAGGTCAAGGGCGTGCTCCAGTCCGGCAAGATGCGCGTGACCATCACCGAAAAGAAGCAGAGCACACCCAAACCGAAGCCGCCCGTGCAGGGAACGCGCTAGGAGAATCGGATCGATGATCCGTCGGACGACACTTCATGCATTACGATGTCGGTGCTCGCGCGGGTTCACCCTTGCCGAGGTCATCGTGGTGATCGTGATCATGGGAATCGCGGCCCTGGTCGTCGTGCCCCAGGTCCTCGATGCCGGGACCGTGTCCATCCAGGCCGCTGCCCGGCTCATCGTCAGTGATCTGCTCTACGCGCAAAACGAGGCCGTGGCCGCGCAAGCGTCTTTCAAGGTCGCATTCGATCCGACGAACAACCGCTATCAGGTTACCGATGGCAACGACCAGGTGTTGACCAACGAGCAGATCGGCGGCCCGTATCTCATCGACTTCAGCTCGGATGATCGGATCAAGAACGTCACCCTGGCCACCACGGATTTCAACGGCCAGACCGTTATCACGTTCGACGAAATGGGGTCGCCGTCCGCCGGAGGCACCATCGAACTGACCTCCGGTAGCCGGCACTACCGCATTACCGTGGCGCCCTTCACTGGACGCGTCACCGTCGAGTCTCTGTAGGCTGGAGGATGTGCTTTGCTCGGTGCTCTCAAGAAACATGACCATACGCCGATCGGCCTGGACCTCGGTGCGTCCGGCGCGAAGATGTTGCAGTTGGTCCGTGTTGATGGCGGGTGGTCCATCAATGCCTGTGGACGCTATGACCTGCCTCGATCCGTGCCCGCCGACGGACCACAACGGCAGGAAGCATTAACCGAAGGCATCCGCGCATTGCTGGCCTCTTCGCCCTTCCATGGACGTGACGTCGTCAGTTGCCTGCCTGTCTCCGTCGTGCAATACAAGAACACGCGCATGCCTCAGATGCCCGCTGACGAGCTGGCCCAGGCCGTGCAGTGGGAAGCGCAGGACCGCCTGCAACTCGGAGATCAGGGCGCAAAGATCCAGCATCTTGACGCCGGCGATGTACGGCAGGGCGACCAGACCCGCCGTGAAGTGATCCTGATGGGCGTGACCGATGCGGCGCTACGCGACCACATCCACGTCATCAATAGTACCGGCCTGAATCCCGTGTCCGTGGACGTCACCCCCACTGCGATCGCGCGTTGCTTCGCTCGCAACATTCGCCGGCAGGCCGACATGGAAGCCGGCCATTTGTTCATCGACGTGGGTCGCTCGTGCAGCAAGGTCATCATTCTGCGGGGTCACACCATAAGCTTCTTCAAACTGATTGACATCGGTGGCGATCACCTCGATGCCGCCGTCGCCGAGAACGTGAATCTGTCGCACGACGAAGTCGCTTCGATTCGCCGCCGACTGGCCGACGGTCGGACGGCAGAAGATGACGACGGCAAGCTGTTCGGATCCTCCCGGCGCGACAGCGTCAAGCAAGCCGTCGGCGAAGCCGTTCGCGCCGTGGTGTCGACACTGGCACGTGAGATTGGGCTTTGTCTGCGCTACTACTCGGTCACCTTCCGCGGGGCGCGGCCGACGGTCGCGCAACTGGTCGGCGGCGAAGCGCATGATGCCCACCTCGTCGGAAGTCTCACCGATCAGCTTGACCTGGACGTGCAGGTCGCCGATCCGCTGCCCGGCATCGATCGGTCCCATCCTGCGATCGCGATCGAGCGTCGCGACCTGATGCCCGAATGGGCGGTTGCCGGCGGACTGGTCATGCGCCGCCTGCGACACGGCGTTTGGCCCATGCGAGGTGCCGCATGAGTGAAGTCAACCCCTTCGTCAATGTGTACAGCGACGTCGAGTTCCTCCCCGACTGGCACGTCGCGGCGCAGCGCCGTCGTCGCTTCCGCAAGATCCAGTATGTCGCCGCCGGCGTAATCATCGCGGGCATGGTCTATGGCTGGGGATCCGTGCGTCATCACATCCAGGGCCTCGAGACCTATCGTGAAGCGCTCAATCACCAGGTCGCCACCGCTGAATCCAGCGTCGCCAAAGTGGCGGAACTCCAGGCGACTCGTGATGACCTCTCACAGCAGGTTGATTTGCATCGCGCACTGCAACAGTCGATCCATTACAGCCAGGTATCAGGCACGTTAGCCCATTTCACACCCGAGCAGATCGCGCTGACGCGGCTCGAAGTCTCTACCCGACACGTGCCGCGGCCAATCGATCGCACGCAAGTCGCGCAGGCGACGGAGGGGCCGCAGGCCAAGCCGAAGGTTGATTCGTTCGTTGAAGTGACATTGGAAGGCATCGCGCCGTCCGATGTCTTCATCGCCAACTATGTTGGCGCCCTGGCGACCAGCGGTCTGTTTGATGAAGTGACGATGGTCCACTCGATCCAGCATGATGATGGCAAGGCCACCGAACGCCAGTTCGAGATAACCATGTCCGTGCCGCTGAATCGTCAGTATCGGCCGCGTTTGACCGAGGAGGTGGTTGATGCGCGATAAGCTCTGGCAAGCTCGCGTGTGGATTATCGCCGTCGCCCTGATCGTGGCGTTGGCCGCGGCCATGGCGCCTCAGTGGGTTCAGCTCAGGCATATCCAACGGGAGATCTCCGGACTGGAACGCCGGCTGGACGATAGCCGTGCCGTGACCGAAGGACTGTCCGGTCTCGCGCGTCAGGTCAGCGCCCTGCACCAGCAGGTCGACGGCATTGACAAAATCATTCCTGACCAGACGGCCCAGGGCGACCTGATCCGCGAACTCGGCCTGCACATCGAAAGCGAGCAACTCCGCGATCAGGAATTGCAGACGCGCGACGTCGTGCTCGATGAGCGGTACGCGCGGCTGCCCGTCGAACTCAATTTCAGAGGGGACTCGCCCGCGGCATTCAGATTTGTCCGGCGCATTGAGCAGATGCCACATCTCGTCCATGTCAATCTGCTGCGGATCAAGCCGGCGCCCGGGACCGACGGACTGGTGGACGTGATGATGGACGTCGAGGCGTTCTTCACCGCGCCGGGAGACCCATCGTGAGCTTGGACGCATCAGATATCTGGAAACTGATCACCGCCGATAAGCGGAAGTTCGGTCTGGTATGCACGTTGATGTGCGTCGCCCTGCTGTTATGGGGCAGACTCCTCATGAAGGACGTGCCCCTCACGGCCACCGCGGACGATCCCACCGCGCCGTCCATCGCCGGCGCCGTGCCGACACCGCCGGCCGACTCAGCCCTCGAGGGCTGGCCCGTTGTCCATGTGGATCTGGTCGACGAGGTGTCCCGCGATCTGTTCCGACCCGACCCGCGCTACTTCCAGACCGAGCCTGAGGAAGACGCATTATCGGATGATTCAGGAAAGTCGGGGCCCGAATCAGACGATGAGCAGGATATCGCACGTGCTCGTCAGGCCGTCGTTCGTGAGGCGGCCCAGAGCCTGAGTTTGCAGAGCACGATTCACGGCAATGTGTCCCAGGCCTTGATCAACGGACAGTTGGTCAGCCCGGGCCAATCGATCAGCGGCTTTACCGTCGTTCGTGTTGACGAACGACGGGTGACGGTAATCAAAGACGGTGTGGAGATTGTGCTTGAGATGTAAGTGACCCCTTCAGCGTCCAAGGCAACGCTGACTTCAAGGAGTGGTATCGATGAATCTGACGAAACACTGGGTTTGGCTGGCCCCTTTTTTTTGCCTGATTGGGTGGGTCTGTAGTGATCCGGCAATCGGCGAAGACCTGTTCGAATCCGATGGCGCCGGCGGTCCGGTCGAACCCGTCGTCCAGGTCAGCTCCTACGACACCGTGTCGCTCAACATTCAGGACACCGACCTCGCGAAGGTGCTGAACATCCTCAGCTATCAGGGACGGCGTAACATCGTGCCCAGCCCCTCGGCTCAGGGCACCGTCACCGCCAACCTCTATGACGTGACGTTCCACGAGGCCCTTGACGCTATCCTGCAGCAGAACGGCTGCGGCTACGTTGAGCAGGGAAACTTCATCTATGTCTATACCGCTGATGAACTCGCCGCCATCCAGGATGCCCAACGCGTCCTTGCCTATGAGATGTTCCGCCTCAACTATGTCACCGCAAAGGATGCTTCTGCCTTTATTCAGCCCCTACTCAGCGAAAACGGCGCCGTCGTGATCAGCGGCGAAGTCGCCGCCGGCTTTCAGCCCACCATCACCGACGGCGGGGCCAACAGTTCCTCGCACCTGGAGACGCTGCTTGTCCGTGACTACCCCGAGAACATCAAAGAGATCGGCAAGCTCATCCAAGCCTACGATACGCGACCCAAGCAGGTCCTGATCGAGGCTACCATCCTCAAGGCCGAACTGACTGACGATCTCGCGTTCGGCGTCGATATCTCCATCCTTGCCGATGTGTCGTTCGATGCATTCACCGGCGGCGCGATGAGCACCGTCGGCAGTCTGCTCAGTGGCGCCGTTGACGATAACCCCGCGATCGCCGTGACCAATTCCTCCGGCAACTTCTCGACACAAGGTGAAGGCCTGAAGGTCGGCATCATGTCCGAGAACATCGGCGTGTTCGTCCGGGCGCTCGACAAGATCACCGACACCACGATCATGGCCCATCCCAAAATCCTCTCGCTGAACCGTCAGCGGGGCCACATTCTCGTCGGCGAGAAGGTCGGCTACCTGTCGACCTCCGCCACGGCCACGTCCACCACCCAGACCGTGGAGTTCCTGGAAACGGGCACCCAATTGAGTGTGCGGCCGTTCATCAGTTCCGACGGCATGATCCGACTCGAGCTTCAGCCGTCCATTTCCAGCGCCAAGTTCCGTGATTCCGGCGGCTTTAGCATACCCGACGAAACCACGCAGGAACTTACGACCAACGTCATGGTCCGCAGCGGCCAGACCATCGTGCTCGGCGGTCTGTTCAAGGAAGAAACCACGATCAAGCGCGGCCAGGTGCCCGGCGTGGGTGACGTCCCCCTCCTCGGCAACCTGTTCAAGGATCGCGACGACAGCTTCAAGCGTAACGAATACATCTTCCTGATCACCGCGCACATCGTGCACGACCAGTCGCTTGCCGAGGCCGGCAGGTCCACCATGGATTCAATTGAAATGACGGGCATCGCCATGCGCGAGGGCCTGCTGCCGTGGAGCCGCGACAAGCTCACCGCCGCTCACATGCGTGATGCGCTGATCGCGGTTGAGAAGGGCGATCCCGCCGAGGCCCTGTGGGAAGTGGACATGGCCCTGTCGCTTGACACGCGCCATCTCGAGGCGCTGCGCCTCAAAGAGAAGCTGACCGGCCAACGCATGTACAAGCCCAACATGAGCCTGCTGGATGACGCGGTCAATCAAATGGTCCTCAGGCAGACCGGACAGGGATCCCTGCGCTCCGTGCCCATCATTCCCAACCCCGACCCCAGTGGGCCGAACAGTGATTTCCCCCCGCCTTCTCATTGGCAAAACTCCTGGCCGCAGTTGCACAATCAGAATCAGGACCCGACCGGAATGATCACGCCATCGAGCGCGCCCGCAATCGACCCGGGCCACGTCGCTGTGCCCGCGCCGGCCAATACCGCTGGTGTCGTGCCCAACTCAGCAGTCGAACCGGCCCCGGCGGAGTCAACAAGCACCTCGGACGCTGCTCCGGCCTCGCCCGAATCTGCGGACAGCGCGTTTGAGAATGAAGTCAGTCGAATCATGCAGGAACTTACCAGTGGCTCGGCGACCGCGCCGTCGAACGAAACACTGATTGATCAGGCCGCCAGTGAATACCTCAACCAGCTTATTGACTTTGAAGCTCTCACCGAGCCCACGGCAGACGTAACCGCTGTCGATGGGGACAACGAAGCGGTGAGCGAGTGAACCACGCAGGGAGCACGGGACATGACGCGACATCGGAACTTCTTACTCAGTATCGCCGCGGCACTGCTGTCCACCGTATTGGCGTCCGGCTGTGCGACCGAAACGCGCGACGACGCCAAGAAGGCGGCCGTTGAACGATGGATGCAGACGCGCGCCAACCTGATGTACGGCGTGGCACGCCAGGCCTTTGAGGTCGGCGAACTGGACAAGTCCGAACGCACGTGTCGCGGTGTCCTCGCCGAAGAGCCCCTGAACCTGCCGTTCCTCAAGCTCTGGGCCCGCATTCAGATTGAACGCGGTCAGCTTGAGCCGGCCATGGCCACGCTCAATCACGCCGCCGCCGTCAATGAAGAGGATTCCGAAACCCATTACCTGCTCGGTTTGGTCAATCAGCGATGGCAACGTTACGACGAGGCCCTGCTGTCCTACCGTAAGTCCTACGTGTTTGAGCCGGAAAACGTCCGCGGACTGCTCGCCGTCACCGAAATGCTCGTCAAGCTCGACCGGGTCGACGAAGCCATCGAAGGCCTTGAAGCCAAGCTGGTCTACTTCGAATACAACGCCGCCGTCCGTGTTGCTCTGGGGCGCATCCACGCCCTGCGCGGTGAAAACACCCAGGCCATCCATTACTACCGTGAAGCGTCTCTGCTGTCCCCCGATGATCTGCAGATCACCGAGCATCTCTCGCGTGCCCTGCTGAGCGACGGCCAACACGCCAATGCCATCGATTATCTGACCCAACTGCTCGCCGATGAGTCATACGCCCAGCGGCGGGATATTCGCGCCGATCTGGCCGAGGCATACATGGCCACGAACAACGTCGCCAAGGCCCGGTTGATCTATCTGGATCTCACGCGCGAAGCCCCGCAGATCGTCGACAACTGGATCAAGCTCGGGCAGGCCGCATGGATCCTCGGTGATGACCGACGTGTCGCCGAAGCCGCCGAACGCACCATCGCCCTCGATCCCGACCGCTACGAAGGTTACCTGCTTCGAGGCATGTCGACCCAGAAGGCCGGCGATGTCGGCGAGGCCCTGGCGTTCTTCAAACGCGCCAGTGAACTCGAGCCGAACAATCCACTGCCGTTGGTCCTGCAGGGGATGGGGTTTGAGCAGGCCGGCCAGCCGGCCGCCGCGGCGGAGGCCTACAACCAAGCATTGCGCGTTGCACCCGATGATGTGCGCGCCCGGCACCTACTTGCCCGCCTGGAGTCTGATGGAGATCGATGAGTCAGGAGGCGATTGGATCGACTGAACGTGTCGATGCCGAGACCCAGTACCCACTGGGTCTGCGGCCGATTGCCACATGGTCTGGCGGCGCTCAAGGAAGTCTCGTCGTTGGATTGCTGACCTGCCTGGCGTTCGGGCTCGTCCTGCTCGCCGCCCGTTTTCTCTTCCCCGCCGAGATCACGCTCTCTATCACCTTGCTGGCCCTGTTGGCATCGCTGTGCGGATTGATCGTCGCGATGCTCTGGTGGCTCGTATTGGGCCGGGAACTCGATCAACAGCCCCGCCGTCTGGCGCAGCAGATCCAGTCTGATCGATCAGCAATTGGTCCCTTGGCATTCATCAGCCGGTTTGACGCCTGGCTGACCCCAATCCGTCAGGCCGTCCAACGGACCGTCGGCCCGCTGGCGCGGCGCGTCGATCAGGTGCAGGCACAATGTCGTGAGCTGGAAATCCAGGTCCGCGTCGCCGATGCCGAACGCAAACATATTGAGGGCATCGTCCAATCAATCAGCGACGCCGTGATCGTCACCGACGCATTCAATGAGGTGGCCTTGGCCAATCAGACCGCCGGCGAAGCCCTCCGGTTTGATCCCGCGCAGGCCAAACATCAACCGGTCGAGCAGATCTTCCATGACGCGGTGCTCGTGCGATTGATCAAGGACACGCGTGAGAGCGGCAACGTGACGAACCGTCGCCAGGCGGAGTTGCAGATCGGCGATGCCAATCGGATGCGGACCTTTCACGTCACCCTTAGTTGCGTACCGAACGCGCAAGGTGAAGTGGCCGGCGTCGTGACCATCCTCCACGATATCACCCGTGAGCGCGAGATCGGCGAGATGAAAAGCGACTTCGTCTCCAGTGTCTCCCACGAGCTGCGCACGCCGCTCAGCTCCATCAAGGCCTACGTGGAAATGCTCGTCGACGGCGAGGCCAACGACGAACAGACGCGCGCCGAGTTCTACAACATCATCCAATCTGAAACCAATCGCCTCAGCCGTCTGATTGACAATATCCTCAACATCAGTCGCATCGAGTCAGGCATCGTCAAGGTGCAGCGCGAAACCATCGCCCTCAACCAAGTCGTGGAGGAAGTGATCGACGTGATCCAACCCCAGGCGCGAGCCAAGCGGATCATCATCAAACACCATCCCGACCCCGCCGCCCATCAGGTCTACGCCGATCGGGACATGATCTATCAGGCCTTGCTGAATCTGCTGATCAATGCCGTGAAATACACGCTCGATGATGGCGAGGTCGTCATCGACATGGCCGTCCACGAGCAGGATCGCACCGTCACCATCGCCGTATCGGACACCGGCGTGGGCATTCCTGATGACGCCCTGCCGCATCTGTTCAAGAAGTTTTACCGTGTATCGGACCATAAGAATCTAGCCAAAGGAACCGGGCTGGGCCTCAACTTGGTCAAGCACATCGTCGAAACAGTTCACGGAGGCAGTGTGCGCGTGGACAGCCAACAGGGGACCGGAAGCACATTTCGTGTTTCGCTGCCCATCTTGGCCAGCGCGCCCGGATGATCCGGGCAAGGAGGAGACAGATCGTGACTGCTCAACCGCAGCGCCGTCCTATTCTCGTTGTCGATGACGAACTGCATATCCTGCATGTCGTCAGTCTCAAACTGAGCAATGCTGGATATGACGTGCTCACCGCTCAAGACGGCGAGGAGGGATACGAGCTCGCCGTTCAATCCAACCCCGCGATCATCATCAGTGATTATCAAATGCCGTTCGTCAGCGGACTCGAACTGGCCATGAAGCTCCACAAGCTGCCCGAAACCGCGTCCACGCCGATCCTCATGCTCACCGCGTGGGGCTTTGCCCTCAACGATGACGACATCGCACAGACCAACATCGTCAGCGTCCTGAGCAAACCGTTCAGCCCGCGCGAAGTGCTCGAGCAGGTTGAACAGCTCATGGCCCAACAGGAACCCGCCCACACGTGACCGTCACTCAGACGACATCCCGGACAGACGGGGCGGCCGGCCGCCTCGCTGAACGCTGCGCGACGATGGGCGTGGCGGTGTTCTACGTCGACTTGGACGGCCACATCACTCAGATTGCCGGGCGCGGGCAGCCCGACCAGTGGCTCTCTGGTTCACCGCTGCTACACGATGCGGTTATCCGTTCGGTGCCTCAATGGAACGAGCAGGACGATCCCGGCCCGCAGCAGGCGTGGCTGGGGTGCTGGGTTGTCCCGTTGCTCGTCGCCCAACGCCGGCGCCGATTGGGATATCAGGTCGCAGTGATCCTCACCAAGGACCTGCCCAACAGCGAGCAGTTCGTGCGGATGTGCGACGCCGCGCAACTCGATCGCACTGTCATCGAAACACGAATCCGGTCCCGCCTTTGGCCCGCGGCGCACGTGTCGCGTTTCGCCGAATCGCTGCGCTGGCTGTCACAGGATGCCGACCAGTTGGACCAGCGCGATCGCGAAATCACCTCGCTGTCCAACCAGCTCAGCGGAACCTACGAAGAGCTGAGTCTGCTCTACAAGATCTCCACAAACATGACCGTCACGCAGGATCCCTCCACATTCCTGGGCGACGCATGCACGGAGATTCGGCAGGTGTTGGGCCTCAGCTGGCTGGCCCTGCAACTCACCGATCAGGATGTGCGCCTCGGTGAACTGCGCGGGCGACTGATATCCAGTGAAGAATCCGGCGGCAAACCGCGGCACATCCCAACCGCCGGCGCCGCAATGCTCGACTTTGTCGCCCAACAGCCCGACCCGAACATTCTCGCCGGCACAGAACTGTCCGCGGTAGAGGGACTGCGCACCATCGGACGCCAGGTCATGGTCGTGCCGTTGACCAGCAGCCGAGGACCGATTGGGGTGATGTTCGGCGCCGACAAGGTAGACGGCACTGATCTGTCCAGTGTCGACGAGAAACTTGCGACCAGTCTTTGCCAGAACATTCGCATCTTCCTCGAGAACGCAATGCTCTATGAGGACATGCAGGACATGTTCATGGGCACGTTGCGCGCCCTGGTCAGTTCCATCGATGCCAAGGACGCCTACACCCGCGGCCACTCCGAACGCGTGGCATGGATGGGGCGGCAGCTCGCGGAGGCCGGCGGACTCGATGCCAAGACCGTCGAACGCATCTACCTTTCCGGCCTCGTGCACGACGTCGGCAAGATTGGCGTCCCCGAAGTCGTGCTCTGCAAGCCCGGCAAACTCACTGTCGAAGAATACGAAATCATCAAGACCCACCCGGAGATCGGCGGACAGATCCTCGACGACATCCGTCAGATGGAAGACCTGATCCCCGGCGTGCTCCACCACCACGAACGATGGGACGGTCGCGGATATCCGTTCGGGCTCGAGGGCCGAGACATCTCGCTGTTCGGGCGCATTCTCTGCCTCGCCGACAGTTTCGATGCCATGAGCAGCACACGCACGTATCGTGCCGCCATGCCCCTGTCCGACGTGTTGGACGAAGTACGTCGCTGTACCGGCACGCAGTTCGACCCTGATTGGGTCGATCCGTTCATGACCCTTGATTTCGATCACTATCAGGCCATGGTCAAAGAGCACCAGCAGCGCGAATCGCCACTGGATCAGGCACTGGGTCACACACGATGAAAGTCAGTCACGAATCATACGAAGACGTCACCGTCGTCGCCGTGAAGGGCGAGATCACGCTGGACGAGATCTCGCCTCTCAAGCAATTGCTTGACGAGCAACTGGCACGGGACGCGCGCGATTTCGTGCTGGACCTGACGGAAGTGCCGTTCATCGATTCCGCCGGACTCGAATCAATGCTGTGGCTCCAGGACCAGGCCGGTGAGAAGCTCGGACAGGTGCGAATCGTCGGCCCGGATGAGAACGTCCGCAAAATCCTCGAGATCACGCGGCTCCAGCACGACTTCGATGCCCATGAAGATATCGACAGCGCTATCAAGAGCTTGAGGTGAGCATGCCAGCACCGTCGACATCGCAGCAGAACGCCGGCACATCGGCCCCGAAACGCAAGTCGATCGGTCAGTTGCTGCGCGCTCGCGATCTGGTTACCGAGGATCAGATCAAGCAGGCGCTCAGTTCCCAAACGACCGAAGGTCATCGCAAGCTGCTTGGCGAAGTGCTCATCGAGATGGGTTTCGTTACCGAGGAGCAGGTCGTTGAAGTATTGGCCGAGGCCTATGAAGTGCCTTACGCGAAGATCAGCGCCAAAATCGCCGACCCGCGTGTGGCCGAGGCGCTGCCGCGCGAATTCCTCGAGCAACAGTGCATCCTGCCATTGTTCCTGGTGAACGGACGACTCACCGTCGCCGTGCCCGAGCCGTCCAACGTCTTTCTCATCGAGGAAATCGAACGCATCGCCGGCTATTCGATCCAGATTGTCGCCGCCACCACCCACGATATTCGCCAAGCCCTGCAATCGATCAAGCCCGACTCCGACGTCTTCGTGATCGACGACATCGTAGACGACGCCGATTCTGCGGACTTCAGCCTCGTCGAAAAGGAAGTCACGGATCTCACCAACCTCGAAGAGGTGGCCGGTCATTCACCGGTCATCAAGCTCGTCAACTATCTGATCTACGGCGCCGTGCAGGACGCGGCCAGCGACATTCACATCGAACCTGATGACAACATCCTGCGCGTGCGCTACCGCGTGGATGGACGCCTGTTCGAGAAGATGCGCCCCCCGTTCCAGATGCAGGCCGCCGTCGTCAGTCGCATCAAGATTATGGCCGGACTCGACATCTCCGAACGTCGCGTGCCGCAGGACGGCGGCATCCATGTCATGCTCGACAATCGGCCCATCGACCTGCGCGTCAGCACCATGCCTGGAAACTTCGGCGAAAAGGTCGTCATCCGGATCATCGATAACAAAAGCACGCTCGTCAGTCTCGAGAAGCTTGGTTTCAGCGTCGAAACGCTCGAACAGCTCCGAACTGTCGTGCACGAGCCCAACGGCATCGTCCTCGTCACCGGGCCCACTGGCAGCGGCAAGTCAACCGCCCTCTACGCCATGCTCAACGAGATCAATTCTGACGAGGTAAACATCTGCACCGTCGAAGATCCCATTGAATTCAGTCTGCTCGGCGTCAATCAGTTCCAGACCAACGAAAAAGCGAATTTCACCTTCGCTAACGCGCTGCGCGCGCTGGTGAGACAGGACCCCGATATCATCATGCTCGGCGAGATCCGAGACGGGGAAACCGCGAGCATCGCCACTCAGGCCGCCCTCACCGGACACATGGTGCTCTCAACGCTCCACACCAACGACGCCGCAAGCGCCGTCACTCGACTGATCAACATCGGTGTCGAGCCCTACCTCATCGCCGCCGCGCTCCGCGCGGTCCTTGCCCAGCGACTCGTCCGCCGCATCTGCAACCAGTGCAAGGAGCCTACCGAGCCTAGCGCCGCCATTCGACGCACCCTTGAGGCCGAATTCGGCGCCGTCGACGTGATCTACAAAGGTGTCGGCTGCTCCAAATGCCGCAACTCAGGTTTCGCCGGTCGTGTCGGCATCTTTGAATTGCTCAAGCCAAACGATCAGATTCTCGACGTCATCGCTCGCGATGGCACGTTGCACGAAATCCGAGAGTTGGCCGCGGACACCGGCTTCATGCCCATGCGCGCCGACGGACTCCAGAAAGTCAAGGCAGGTCTCACCACTGTCGAGGAGGTCCTGACCGCGACCGCCGGTTGAACCGCCAACCAGCCCGCTCACTTTCCAGCCAGGAACCGACATGTCGAACTACACCTACGAATGCCGCGACGCACACGGCCAACTGGTCTCCGGCTCCATCATTGCCGACACCATCGCCGAAGCCGGAAAACTGCTTCGCGCCGACGGAAAGTTCGTCGTCAAACTTGTTCAGGGACGCGGCAAACAGGTCGCCGATTCCCCCGTCGCCGCCGCGCGGTCCACTGGGGCACGTGGCGTCCGAAGAGACGATGTCATCGACTTTGCCCATCAGATGTCGATCATGGTCGAAACCGGCGTGCCCATCTCAGAAGCGCTCGAATCCGTCTCGTCCCAATGCTCTTCCGAAGCATTCAAGGCCGTGCTCGTGGATGTCAGCGAGACCGTGCAAAGTGGCAATAGCTTCTCTCACGCCCTGTCCCGGCACCCGCGCATCTTTCCCGAAGTCATGGGCTCCATGGTTGCCGCATCCGAGGCCAGCGGCACCATGGGCGAAATGCTCGAACGCATCAGCGACTACATGGGCAAGGAGCGACGCGCCATCAAACAGGTGCGCGGCGCAATGGCATACCCCATGTTCATGCTCGTGATGTCGGTCGGCACGGCTCTGGCACTGCTGTTGTTCGTGCTGCCCCGCTTCACGAGCATCTATGCCTCACGCGGCGCGACACTTCCCCTGCCGACACGTATCCTGATGGGAGCTTCGGAATTGGCGCTCACCTATTGGTACGTCCTCGTGTTCCTGTTCGTCGGCTCAGTCGTAGGGTACATCTGGATGTCCCGAACCGATTGGGGACGTCGCCTCATCGATATCAGCAAACTCCGTGTTCCCATCATCAAGACGATGTACGCAAACTTCTACACCAACCGCGCCATGCGCACCATGGGTACAATGATTGGCTCCGGCGTGCCCGTGCTCGATGTCGTCCAGCTCACACGACGGATCACCCAGAACGTCTGCTATCACGAAATGTGGGATCAGATGGATGGTTCACTGCGACGAGGCTCGCAGCTTTCCGAACCGCTGTTCGGCAGCCCCATGATGCCCGATTCCATCGCCCGTATGATCGCCGCCGGCGAAAAGGCCGGACGGCTTGGACCCGTACTCGATCGCGTCGCCACGTTCACCGAGCATGAATTCGATGAATCCGTCAAACGGCTCACCCAATTCATCGAGCCTGCCATGATCGTCATCATGGGCACGATGATTGGCGGCGTCGCCATCAGCCTGCTCCTGCCGATCTTCTCGATTAGCAAGTTGATGACCGGCGGGTAACCGCGCCGCGCTACCCCGCCGCCGCCGCCCGCTCCAAACGTGGCGCCAGATAGCTACCCGTATAGCTCCCCGCCGTCGTCGCAACCTGCTCCGGTGTCCCCTCCGCCACCACCTGTCCGCCGCCCGCGCCGCCCTCCGGGCCCAGATCAATGATCCAGTCCGCGCACTTGATCACGTCCAGATTGTGTTCAATAACCACGACCGTATGCCCGCGGTCCACCAGGCGGTTCAGCACACTCAGCAGATTGTGAATGTCCGCGAAGTGTAGCCCTGTCGTCGGCTCATCCAACATATAAACCGTGTGTCCGCTGGCGTTCTTGCCCAATTCCGCCGCCAGCTTCACGCGCTGCGCTTCACCCCCGGATAGCGTCGTCGACGACTGACCCAGATGCACATAGCCCAGCCCGACGTCCCGCAACGTCCCCAGCAACTGCTTCAACTTCGGCACGCTGTCAAACAACTCCAACGACTCCTCCACTGTCATGTCCAGCACCTCGGCGATCGTGCGATTCCGATACTGGATCTCCAGCGTTTCGGCGTTGTACCGCGTCCCCTTGCACGTCTCGCACTCCACGTAAACGTCCGGCAGGAAGTGCATCTCGATCTTCTTTGTGCCTTGGCCCTGACAAGATTCGCACCGCCCGCCCTTTACGTTGAAACTGAACCGGCCCGCCTTGTATCCACGGATCTTCGCCTCGCGCGTGCGCGCATAGAGCTGACGAATCAGATCAAACACGCCGGTGTACGTCGCGGGATTCGAACGCGGCGTCCGCCCGATCGGCGACTGATCCACCTCGATCACCCGATCGATGTTGCCCATCCCATTGATCCGGTCGTGCTCGCCCGGTCGTTCGCGGCTTGTGTAGAGATACCGCCGCATCCCCCGCAGCAGGATCTGATTCACCAGCGTGCTCTTGCCCGATCCGCTCACTCCCGTCACGCACACCAGCCCGCCCAGCGGAAACCGCGCGTCCAGATCCTTTAGATTGTTTTGCCGCGCCCCCTTTACCACCACCGCGTTGGCCAGGTCCACCTTGCGCCGCTTCGGCGGCACCTCAATCTGAAACTCTCCTGTCAGATACTTCGCCGTGATCGATTCCTGACTTGCCAGCACACGATTGAAATCGCCCTGCGCAACAATCTTGCCGCCGTTGCGGCCCGGACCAGGTCCAATGTCCACGATCCAGTCCGCCGTCCGGATCATGTCTTCATCGTGCTCCACCACGATCACCGTGTTACCGATATTCGTCAGGTGCCTCAGCGTGCTGATCAACCGATGATTGTCGCGCTGGTGCAGCCCGATCGTCGGCTCATCCAGAACGTACGCACATCCCACCAAACCCGATCCCACCTGAGTGGCCAGTCGAATCCGCTGCGCCTCACCGCCGCTCAACGTCGACGTCTGACGGTCAAGCGTCAGATAGTCCAGACCCACATTGACCATGAACCCAAGCCGCGCATTGATCTCCTTCACGATCGGTTCAGCGATCACGCGCTGTTCATCGGTCAACGCCATGGATTCAAAGAACGACTGCGCCTCCACGATCGTCATGCCCGTCACTTCAGCCACGTTCGCCTGTCGCTTCTTGCTGCCGATGAACACGTTCAATGCCTCGTCGCGCAGTCGCGCACCATGGCAGTGCTCACACGGCGCCTCGCTCAGGTAAGCATGCAGCCGTTGTTTCACATACTCGCTGTCCGTCGTGTCCCATCGGTGTTGTAGGTTTGGGATCACTCCCGCGAAGCGCGACCCGTATTTGGATTCATCCCGTGGCGTTGTCCCGTGCAAAAGGATGCGCTGGATCGGCTTGGGAATCTCCTTGAACGGTGTGTCCGACGACACGTCAAAGTCACGACAGAAATGCCTGATCAGTCGTCCGTAGTAAATGTTGATCCGCTTGCCGTGCCGCCGCCACGCGTCAATCGCCCCGTCCCCTAGGCCCAATGTGTGGTCCTGCACGATCAACTGTTCGTCGAACTCCATGATCGTGCCCAGCCCGTTGCACGCCGCACACGCGCCGTAAGGACTGTTGAAACTGAACAGCCGCGGCGCCAGGTCTTCCAAGGCCGCCTCCGGGTGCTCCGCGCACGCGAATTTCTCACTGAACAGATGGTCCGTCCACTTCTCAACCGGATTGTCCGCTGGCCCGGTCGTCTCACTCAACACCGTCACGATCGCCAACCCCTCAGACTGTTTCAGACTGATCTCAATCGAATCCGCCAGTCGTGAACGAATGTCCGGCTTCAGCACGATCCGGTCCACCACCGCCTCGATCGTGTGCGCCTTGGTTTTGGTCAGCGTCGGCGGATTCCGCAGATCGACGACTTCGCCGTTAATCCGTGCTCGCACGAATCCCTGTCGCTGAATCGATTCAAGCACGTCGCGGTGCTCACCCTTCTTGCCTCGAATCAGCGGAGCCAGCACCATCAGTTTCGTGCCGTCCTCCCATCCAAGCACCGAATCCACGATTTGCGTCGGGGACTGTCGCTCGATCGACCGACCGCACACCTTGCCCTTGCGATCGCGATGCCAGCAATGCGGGTCACCCACTCGTGCGAACAGCAGTCGCAGATAGTCGTAAATCTCTGTGGTCGTCGCGACCGTCGATCGCGGATTATGCCCGCCCCCGCGCTGCTCGATCGCGATGGTCGGCGGCAGCCCCTCGATCTCATCCACGTCCGGCTTCTGCATCTGCTCCAGAAACTGCCGAGCGTACGCGCTGAGGCTCTCCACGTATTTTCGCTGCCCCTCAGCGTAGATCGTGTCGAACGCCAGGGAACTCTTTCCGCTGCCTGACAGGCCCGTGATCAGTACAAGCTGATCCCGAGGGATCTCCAGGTCGATCCCTGTCAGGTTGTGTTCCTTGGCGCCGCGTATGGAAATGGACTTCAGAGCCATGTCGGTCCGGGGTGTCCTAGGGGGTTTTCGAATCTCATGCTGGACGCAAACTTCGCATCTTATCGGAACCGGGCCGCGCATACCACCCTATTTCTGCCGGACTTCGAGGTCTGAATTGCTGTATCATCACTGTTCTGCGGGTCTTGACCCTATTCGGCTGATGGATTCCCATGCGATTTAAGCTCATCGATCAGATTCTCGAGAAGTCCGACCGGCGAATCGTCGCGATCAAATCCGTCGCGATGTCCGAAGATTTCCTCGCCGATCACTTCCCCACCTTCCCTGTCCTGCCCGGTGTCCTGATGCTTGAGGCGCTCGTCCAGGCGGCACGCGAACTCCTCGCCGGCCGGGCCGATGCCGGTGATGGTCCTTGGGTGCTGGCGGAAGTGCGCAACGCGCGATACGGTAATATGGTCAGGCCGGGACAGACTTTGAAGCTGACCGTCGACTGGGCGAAAGCCGACGCCGATGCCCACAGCTTCAAGGGAATCGGCGAAGTCGACGGTGAAGCGGCCCTGCAGGCGCGATTCGTCCTCAAACCCGCCGGTCCGCCGGCGGCCTGACTTGCTCGCCGTCGCGGTCGACTGATCCATCAGCGAAGGGACCGCGACGGCCCATACCCACCGAACCCCGGAGACCCGACCATGGCCATGAGCCACGATGAGGTTTTTGAAAAAGTCAGCGAAGTCCTCGTCGATGCCCTCGGCGTCGATGATGATGAAATCTCGCCCGAGGCCGTCCTCACCACCGATCTCGGCGCTGAGTCCATCGACTTCCTCGATATCGTCTTCCGACTCGAAAAGACCTTTGGCATCAAGATTGACCAGGGAGAGCTCTTCCCCGACAACGTCCTCCAGGACACCGAGTACGTCGCTGACGGGAAAGTGACCGACAAGGGCATGGATGAACTGAAGAAACGGATGCCCCACGCCGACTTCACCGCCTTTGAATCCGCCGGGCGCGACGTCGCGCAGTTCGGCGAGATCTTCACCGTCGATGCCGTCGTCAAGTTCGTGGAAGGCAAACTCGCGGCCTGACCACCGCCGCGCCGATCAAGTCCGGAAGTCCAACTTCCACTGGATCCCACATGCGTTGGCATTGGATTGACAGGATCGTCCAGCTTCAAAAGGGCGAACAGTGTGTCGCCGTCAAGAGTGTCTCGCTCAGCGAGCCGCACTTGCACGACCATTTCCCCGGCATGCCCATCATGCCCAACACCCTCATCATTGAAGGCATGGCCCAAACCGCGGGTATTCTCGTCGGTCACGCGCGCGACTTTGCTGAAAAGGTAATCCTCGCCAAGATCGGCCGTGCGACGTTTCACGAACTCGCCACCCCCGGTCGCACGCTCATCTTCACCGCGACCCTCGACCGCATCGACGATGCCGGTGCATCCACCGCCGGCTACGTCGAGTTCATCGACCCCGCCGACTGGCTCAACGACGGCCCCGCCGAACCCAGACCCTTCGCCGAGATCGAACTGATGTTCAGCCACGTCGATCAGAACATGCGCGGGCTCGAGTTCCCCGAGCACAATTTTGTCTTTGAAGGTCCCATCATGGATCTGCTGCGACGCGATGGCGTGGTCTGAACCTCTCCGCGCTGCTCCCGGCCGTCAATTCACCTGACTCAACGTGCGTTCCAGCACATTCAGCGCCGCCGACGTATACCGCGGGTCGCCCTCGCTGCGCATGTATGCCGGTGCCGCTGCCGCCAGCAGCACACGACGGATGTTCGCCAGGTCCGGCCAGTCCGACTCGCCCGGCAATCCCTCCTGTTTGCGCTGCAGTGAAATCATCCGCGCGATGTTCTGATCGCCAAGACGCTGCGGATTCGCCCATAGCAAATGCTCGAAATAGATTGCGTCCTCGACCCAATGCCCCGCGTGCACCGCCGCGAAGTCGATCAAGAGCGCCGGTCCATCCGGCGGCTCAGTCCGAGTCAGCGCGTTGGCCAAATGCAGATCACCGTGGCACCATTGATCCGTCCGACGCGATTCCCATTTCGCCAGCAGTTTGCCTTGTTTTTTGCCTAATGCTTTGAGGGACGCCGTCCATTTCTTCGAGTCTTCGATCTCGTGCCGCCGCGCCGTTTCCCTTGCCCGCTTGATGATTTGCGCCCAGTCTTCATGACGCGGCGGACCCGCGGGTGGTTCATCCTGCGTCGCCACGTAGAACCGGCTCGCGGCCTCGACCAGCAACTGGACCTCCGCGCCCTGCCACGCCGAATCGATCGGCCCGTGCGGCAATCGCTCCATCACCACCCACGCCAGGTCGTATCCATTCAATGAATTGTCCGACGCATATAGCCTCGGCACAACATCACCGGCCGTGTGATTCTCGCTCTGCAAACGCTCGAGCCATTGTCGTTCCTGCGGCGGCACCGGCATCTTCACCACAACCGGCTGCTCGTCTCCGGATTCATCACGGAACTGCCCGTAACCGGTAAGCGCGCCGCCGCGCTGCCAGCTCGTCCGAAACCACGTGACATGTGATAGACGATTGTCGCAGGCGCGGATCAGCGCCGGCAACAGCGCCGTCCCGAATTGCTGGTCAGTCTGTCCTGTCATGTTCCAAGAATCAGTCTTAGCGCCGCAAGCAGTGGGGCGTGTGGGCCTACGCTCAAGATAACTCACTCAATCTGCATCGGCCGATCTCGACGCTTGCGGTGACGGGTCTGTCGCGCTGTTTTTCGGCTGTTCCGCCGTCCTACTCCGGTCTGGCAAAACGGTTCATCGCCACTTCCACCAGTGGCCCCACCATGCTCTCGATCTGGTAATACTTGTCTTCGTTCACAAGCTCCGCCATGTATTCACGGTTGAGCAGGTCGAACTGTTCCAATCGAAGTTTGTCCTCAATCTCAAGATAGACGTCGCGCAGTTCACGCGGCTCGCTCGCCTGGATCGCCTCTAAGTACACCCATCCAATCCGCCGATCATCGACCCGAATGCGCGGGCTGTGCTGCTGAACGCCGAGGATCCGTACCTGTTCATTCAGTTCATCCCAACCCAAAGCGCCAAACTCGCTCAAAGACGTTTGCACCGGATCCATCAATCCGCCCGTATTGGGCTTGAATGTGCTGTACGCGCTCGCCACCTGCTCAAAAGGTGCACCCGCGCTTAATGCAGTGTCCACCTCGTCCGCCGTCCGCTCATCGTGCACCAACATCAACCGAATCGTCACCGAGGGATTGGGCTTGTAGGTTGCGATGTTGTCCTGATAGTGCCGCTCAATATCGCGGCGCGTCACCACGATCTTCGGGTGCAACTTCTCCTGCAAATAACGGCTCGTGACCATGCGATCTCGTTGGAACTTCAGTTGTTCTTCGATCGAGCGCCCCAAACGCCGCTGCAGGACGTCTTCAGCCACACTCGGTGCACCCAGGCCCGTGGCCAGCAGCTTCTCGCGTTCTTCAGCCAGGAAGCCCAGCAGCCCCATGCGCTCTTGTTCGCTCAGGCCCTTTTCGGCTTCCGCCAGAAGCAGTGAATCCGTCATGACCTCAATCAGCCGCAGATACACCCGCTTCGACACGTCGCTACGGAACTCCAATCGGCTTAGTTCCTCGCCGGTCCGCACCAGTGATTCTTCACCAAGATCCTTAAACACCTCACTGGCATACACCGGGAATCCACTGATCTGGCCCACCATCACTTCAACCAAGTGCCCCTCCTTGAATTCCTCCGGCTCCGGCGTCCGAACGATCGTTGCCTCCACCGAACGCACGATCTCCGGCTCCGGCGCCGGTTCAGGCGTCCGTGCCGGTTCAGGCTCCACGACGCGCGGCGTCACCACCGTCGTCGGCTCCGGCGTCATCACTTCCACCGGTTCGGGCTCAACCGTCGACTCCACGATCGGCGGGGCCGGCGCCACCACCGTCACCGGCTGCGGGGATGTGACCTCAACGCGATAGGGGTCCACCGTTGCCTGCACGGCCGTTGGCGAGGGATCAACGGGCGATACTGTCGTTTCGACGGGTTGTGGCCGCGGCGCCACCGGGGCCGGCTCAACTGCGGGCGTCGGCGCCACACGAGGTGGGGCAGGGGGCTGAGTCGTTGTGACCGCCTCAAGGGCTACAGGCTTCGGCACAACCCGTGGCCGCGCCGGCGGAGGCTCACCCGCAGCCAACGCCCGACGCGCTGCCCGCGCCTCTTCACGCGTCAGTTGCGGCTGAGGGGGTGCCGTGGTGCGCACTCGGGTCGGTGTGGGTCGCACCGCCGGCGCGGGTCTTGGTTCAATGGTCGCAACCGTCGGCCCCGGCGATACCGGCTCGACGGGCCGCACATCAGAATGGACCGGCTGTGGCACCGTACTCGTCGTCTCCGCACGCTGTCCCGGGGCATCCACGATCACCCAACTGCCAATCTGCGCCCGGCCATCCGCTCCGACCTGCGCCTTCTCCATCGCGCGTCGAGCCGGCGCATCGGACGCCGCCAGCCTTGAACGCCACGGAATCTCGTCCGCCGACACCTCGACGCCCTGCCGGTACTCCTGATACGCAGCCGCCGCGCCGTCGTCCGCGACCTCACTTTCGACCGAACGATCCGACGACGTGTTGCAGCTACCCAGCGGCAATACCGCCACCGTCAGAAGAATCAGCCAATGATTACGATTGGAACACGTCATGGATAGCCTCCTGCATGCCCCGACGTGTGGTCGGCGGGCGAATTGGGACGGGATCCAATCGGTCGATTCGCCGATGCCCGTCCACGTCCGTATACTCTACCACGTTCATCGGCAAAGAAAACACAACCACCGGAGTGCAGCCATGGCAAACACCAGCGACGCCGACAAACCCAGTTCAAAGCTTTACGTCGAAGGCGACTGGAAAGCCGAAGCTCAGGCCGAAAAAGAGCAATTATCCGATTCCGAAGCACCCTCCGACGCCGGCATTCACGTCGATGACGATTGGAAAGCCCAGGCTCAGGCCGAGAAACAGCGACTCGCCGAACAGGCTGAAGCCGACCCCGATCCCGCCGGCCCCGAAGGCCAGCGCGGCTTGCCCCCCGCCGACTTCAAGACCCTCATCAGCACCATGGTCACTCAGGCCATGTTCGCCATGGGTGCGATCCCCGATCCCCAGACCGGCCAGCGCGTCGCACACCTCGACCTCGCCCGACATCACATCGACATGATCGGCGTCATCGAGGAAAAAACCAAAGGCAACCTCGATGAAGAAGAACAGACCCTCGTCACCCAGACCCTCCACGAACTGCGCATGCACTACATCGAACTCTCACGACAGGCCGCCGCCCAGGGCGCCGGAGGCGTGGGGATGGACCCCGGCGCTCAACCGCAGGCGTGACCAACCCGACAGTTCCCCGTCGCCGTATTGAAAACCTGCGCGCCGCCAACCCATTCTGACCGCGCCACTGGCGGCCACGGCGCAATCCAAGCCCACGCCGGGGCCGCCGGCTGACCGGATTCCGCGTATTGATGTGTGTGGCCGCCTATTCGCCCAGCGCGAAACGCACAAAGCACTCCACCTTGCCGTTCTTGCCCAGGGCATCGCCGACCGTCTGCTTACCGTCGGGATCCTTCACGTACTTCTGGCCCAGCAGCGTGTGCTCACCGACCCACTTGCGGTATTTGCCCGTCGCGATCTTCTCCGCGATCTCTTCGGGCTTGCCCGAATCAATCGCTTCCTGTTTCGCCTCGGCCATCGCCGCGTCACGCTGCTCGGCCGGTAGATCTTCCTCCGCCACGCCGACCGGCGGCGGCTGATGGCTCACCACGTGCTGACAGATCCCCGTCAGTGTTTCGGCGTCGATTTTGCCGTCGCCCTTCACCAACGCGCCGAACCGACGATTGTGATGCACGTAAGCGCCCAACAGCCCGCCCGTCAACTTCACACCCCGGCGGAATTGCACGTTCTCTTTCGTGCTGATGCGCAGTGCGTCAATCTGCTCGGTAATCCCCGCGTCCGCGGCGACCTCACCGTCGGCGCCCGCCAGCGCTGCTTCGGCGATCTTTTGAACCGTGTCCACAAAATCATCATTGCGCGCCACAAAATCCGTCTCGCAATTGACCTCAATCATGCAGACCGAGCCGTCGCCTTCGGCCAACGCAACCAGCCCTTCGCCCGCGTCGCGGTCCGTGCGCTCGTCCATCTTGCCTTTGAGCTTCTCGCGCAGCGCTTCAACCGCCGCGTCGGCGTCGCCGTTCGATTCTTCCAATGCCTTCTTGCACTCCATCATGCCCAACCCGGTTCGCTGACGAAGAGACATCACGTCCTTGGCGCTAATGGCCATCGCTTGACTCCTGTGCTGCTCGAATACTTGGGTGATCCGTTCTTATTACGCCAATGAATACGCACGCCCGACACACCGACCAAATGTCGATGCTCACGCGCGGTCTGTTTCTTCTGTGGGGGCTGCGCTGTCAGCCGGCGCCTCAGCCGCGCCGCCTTCCGGTGTCGCCTCAGCGGCCTCAGCCGTATCCGCGGCCCCCGCGATGTCCGTGGCCTGAATCTCCTCAACCGGGACCGCCGGGCCTTCGGTCGCCGGCAGAGGGGCGGTGCGCTGGGCCGCGGCCTTCTCTTCCTCGATCGCCGCTCGCTCGGTTTCCTCTGCCAAACGTGTCGCCGGTTCAACCGCACGATACGTCGCTCGTGCCGAGCGACGTGCCCCGCCCGCCTCCGGCTCGGATGTTTCGGCTTCGCGTGCCTTGACCGCCCGTGCCTCCTTGCCTTCCTTCACCGCTTCGGTCAACTGACGCATCACCAGCTCAATCGCCCGCATGGCATCGTCGTTACCGGGAATCGGCAGGTCCGCCTGATCCGGGTCGCTGTCGGTATCAATCAGGCACACCGAGGGAATCCCCAGCTTGCGGGCCTCCTTCAGCGCATTGTCCTCCCGGTTCACGTCGATGACCACCATCGCGCCCGGCAGCCGGTCCATCGCGCGAATCCCCGACAGGTTCCGCTCGATCTTTCGCTGTTCGCGCGTCAGATGACTTGCCATCTTCTTGGAATACGATTCAATCTCGCCCGACGCTTCCAGCGCCTCCAACTCCTCGAGCCGCTTCAGCCGCGCGCGAATCGTACGGAAATTCGTCAACGTCCCACCCAGCCACCGCTCCGTCACGCTCGGCATCCCCACCTCTTCACAGCAGCTCAGCAGCACCGGCCGCGCCTGCCGCTTCGTGCCCACGAACAGAATATCCTTGCCCTCGGCCACCGTCCGCGTCAGAAACTTCCGCGCCAGCAGCAATCCCTTCACCGTCTCACGCACGTCAATGATGTGAATGCCGTTGCGTTTGCCATAGATGTACGTGCCCATCTTCGGGCACCAGTTGCTCGTCCGGTGTCCGTAGTGGATGCCCGATTCGATCAGTTGCTTTACAAGGGTCACGTCAGCCATGCGATTTGCCTCTTTCCATGGACATTGCCAACCGGTTGCTCAGCAAACCGGCACAATGCCAGCGACACCGGCGTGATCAAGGATCGGATCATCACGCAAAAGGGCGCTTTGGATTCATTACTGTGGACCGCTCGGCACAAGACACGCCCAGCCGCCCATGATTCACCAACGCTCCTGAGATGCCACCCGACGTTGGGGGACACAGGACCGATCCCGACCCGAATCGGTAGCCCCACAGTATAATCAACCCTGATACTCATGCCAAGCAAACGCAAAACACCCCGCGCCAAAGACTTATCCCGCCAAGCTCCCGCTCGGCCCCGAACCGGCATGGTCCGCACCGGTGAAGCCGCTCGACTCGCCGGCATCAGCGCCCAGCAATTGCACTACTACCTGCTCATCGGAATCGTTCAGCCAGCCGACCACACCGACGCCGGGCAGCGCCTCTTCGACCACGATGCCATCCGTCGCATCCGCATGATCCGCGCCCTCAATCGTTCCGGGTACCCGCTCCGCGAGATCCGCGACATCTTCATCAACGGCCGGTAGCGCCCCGACCCGCCCTCGGATCCTCACGCCGATCGCTTCTCCTCGGCGTCGTCCCCGCTGTTTGCCGCCGATTCCGCTCCGTGATGCTCCTGGACCGCCGCGATCAACGTCTCCATCCGTCCCAGCGACCGGTCCAACTGCGCACGGAACACGTTGTACGGAAACAGCACCACCAATGCGATCGCTAATCCCACCACCGTTGTGATCAGCGCCTCGGCAATTCCAATCGCCACCTGGCTCGGCTCCGTCGCCGTCACCTCGGCGCCCAGCACGTTGAACGATCGAATGATCCCTGTCACCGTCCCTAGGATCCCCAGCATCGGCGCCGCGGTAATAATCGTGCCCAGCGTCGTCATGAACCGTTCCAGCCGCTGCCGTTGATCTTCAACCGCCAGCGCGATCGCCGACGCGCTCGTCTCCCCCAGCAGCCGATCCATCAGCCGCCCGTACACGCTACGGTCGCCGCTGGCCAGCGCCCGCGCCTCGTTCGGAGCGCCCTGTCGCAAACACAGCGCTACCTGATCGAATCGCACCCGCCGTGTCTGGCTATTCGTCGCGATCCAGAACCACGTCCGCTCAAAAATCAACGTCAGCGCCACGATGCTCAGCACCAGCAGCGGCCAGATGACCCAACCCCCGCGATCCATCAGGTTCGCCACGGAATCGATAATCGCCTCAGGCATTCGCCCATCATAAGATGCCGGGTCGAGCGGACCAAACACCCCCCCCCGACTCGCACGTGATTCGCCATGGTCCACCAAGCCCCCACTTCGATCCCCTGGTACGTCGATGCTTTCGACGAACTGTACCCCCTGCTCTACCCGCATCGCGATGATGCTTCCGCCGACCAGCAGATCGCCGCCCTGCGATCCTGGCTGAATCTGCCTCCCAGCCAACGCGTCCTCGACGTCGCCTGTGGCGCCGGGCGTCACCTCGCCTCACTTCGCCGATCCGGCGCCGATGCATGGGGACTCGACCTGTCCGTCCCGCTCCTCGCCCGCGCCGCGGCCCGCGCCGAATGTCGCGGCCGCGTCGTCCGCTGCGACATGCGTGCCATCCCCTTTGGGCCCGTGTTCGATCTCGTCGTCAACCTCTTCTCCAGCTTCGGTTACTTCCAACACGATCACGACAACCAGCGCGCGTTGCACGAAATGGCCGGCGTCCTGCGCCCCGGCGGCCGTCTCGTCATCGACCACATCCACGCCGATCATCTCACCCGTACCCTCACCCGCGATTCCCAATCTGCCCACGGCTCCACCACCGTTGTCCACCACCGCACCATCGAGGATCAACGCGTCGTCAAACGCAGTACCATCACCTTCGAAGACGGCTCCACCCGACGCGTCACCGAATCCGTCCGCCTCTACCAATCCCGGGAACTGTCGCAAATGATGAAACTAGCCGGCCTCAGCGATCCAACCACCTGCGGCGACTTCAACGGTTCGCCCCTCACCGACGACGCCGATCGCATGATCCTCACCGCAACCCGCCCCCGATAAGGAAGCGACCTTGCTCACCCTCGACGTAGCGCTGATCCCCTACGACCGGACGCCCGGCTTCGGCCCGGATCATCTGCTGGCGCGCCTCCAACGCGGCGACCTCACCGACGCATTTCCCGCCTTCACCGCCGACCATCCCCATCAGCCCCTCGCATCCGAATTCCTGAATCGCGCCGCCCTCGCCGACAAACTCGTCGCCACCAACGCCGCCTACGGCAATCCCCTGCCCGACTCCACCGTCGCTGCCATTCGCTCGGACGGCATCTTCATCATCGCCGGCCAGCAACCCGGTCTCCTGCTCGGCCCGATGTACACGCTGCTCAAGGCCATCTCCGCCCTCGCCCTCGCCCGACAACTCCGCGACCGCGTCAATGTCCCCGTCATTCCCGCCTTCTGGATCGCCTCGGAAGATCACGATCTCGCCGAAGTCAATCACGTCACCATCACCGGTCGCCGCTTCACCTGTCAGCACGATCAACTCAAATCACCCGGCCCCCTGCCGCCCGTCGCGAACATTTCGCTCACTCAGTTCAAGCCGGACCTCATCGCCTTCCTCGAACAACAACTGCCCAACCGCCCGCACAAGCCATGGGTGTTGGATCAAATCAAAAGCATTGCGTTCGACAATTACCCCACCATGTTCGCGCAGCTCCTCACACGCGTCCTGGGCGACGAACAGATCGTCCTCATCGATCCCATGGCCATGCGCGAACTGACCGCCCCCGTCATCGCCGCCGCACTCGACCGCCACGAAGCGATCCAATCTGCTTTCGACACCGGCCGCCAACAACTCGCCGCCGCCGGGTTCACTCCGCCCCTCGA
>NYZD01000065.1 GCA_002685935.1 Planctomycetaceae bacterium
CCTTGCAACCGGAGCGGCTGCCTGACTATGATGGTTGTCAAATCGCTTGGGATGGTCCCGGGCGAAGGTCATATGGGAAATGTCCCTTGACAGCGGTTCCGGTAGGCTATTGGTCAACGGAGCCAAGCACATGAAGAGCGTGGATGAAGTACGAGCGGGGCTGACGGGCCCTATTCCGACGATGCGGACGCCGTTCACGCGGGAGGGGCGGATCGATTACGACGCCCTTGGCCGCATGATCGATTTTGACATTGAGGCGGGGGCGAAGGCGATCGTGCTGACGGCGGGCGACAGCCATCTGATCATCATGAGCGATCAGGAGATCGCGGAGGTGACGAAGTTCACGGCGGAGCATGTGGCCGGCCGGGCGCTGGTGGTGGCGGGCGATCGGAATTTTGATACGAAGCAGGCGGTGGCATTCGGCGAGTACGCAGCCGGAGTGGGGGCGGACGTGCTGATGTTGATGCCGCCGGACTGGGCAGCGTCGACGACGCCAAAGCTGCTGGCACAACATTACGCGGCGGTGGGCAAGCACATTCCGGTGATGATGGTGACGAATGTGTTCATCGCGCGCGGCCCGGAGCATGGTTACGCGACGATCCGCGAAGTGATTGCGACGAAGGCAAACGTCGTGGCAGTGAAGGATGACATGTGCGGTCGTTTTGCCCGTCGACTGTGTCTGGAGGCGCACGATCACATGGCGATTTGGGCGGGCGGATACAAGGAGGAACACGTCAACATGGAGCCGTACGGCGTGGATGGGTATCTGTCGACGTTTCTGACGTTCGCGCCGAAGGTGGCGTGGGACTACTGGAATGCACAGACGCGCGGGGATCGGGCGGAAGCGATGCGGATTGTGACTGAGATCGATATACCGCTGTTTGATTTCGTGCGCACGCTGGGCAATGACCAGGACGGCGGGCTGCACGCAATTCTGGAGGTGAAAGGACTGGCGGAACGGTGGCGGCCGGCACCGTATGCGTCGGTGACGGACGAGGCGGTGGAGCGGTTGAGGGGATATTTGACGGAGCGAGGATTGGTCTAGGGTTCACAGGTGCAATCGATCCGGATTGCCGACGTTGTTCCCGTCAGTTAACGGAAGGGTCCATCATGCTTCGAGAAGCGGTCTATACCCGAGGTCAACGCACGCTTCGAGCCTCGATTGAGCGATGTGATGTGTTGCGGAAGTCGGACGGGATCCTGACTTTCCCTCGGCTGATCGAACTTGAGGGCGATCACCTTGTTCTGGCGTACGGCAGGAACCAGCACGGGGGAGGCAATGAGAAGCGATTCGCGGCCGCGTCGGACGATCTGGGGCGGACGTGGACGGATCAGCCACCTCAATACCCGTTCTCCGACCACGTGCAGACGTCGGGGACGCTGGGTTACCTGCGCGATGGCACGATCGTTTACATCGACTGCGATCCGCTCAAGGTCGATGTGAAGACGCTGGGCGCTGCCGGAGCCGGCATCGCGCCGTCGGAATGGAAATCCGCGGGCGGTGTCACAGACGCGAGCGCCGAAATGGAGAATCCGGCTTTCAGGATTCGTCGATTCTCGCGCGCCGCCGAGCTGCTCGACGATTCGATCATCACGATCCGTGACCTGCCGTGGAAGGTTGCTTCCTACGCGCACTGCGGCAAGCTTTTGGAATTGGACAATGGCGATCTTCTGGCTGCGTTTTTTGCCAGGCCGGTCAGCGACCCACCGACGCCCCACTCGGTCATGCATGTTTTTATCGTCCGCTCCACCGACGGGGGCAAGAGCTTTGAATTCGTCTGGCAGTTCAATGAGCTCGGCCCGAATGACGTGGCCGGCCGCATGAGGCTGCTGCGGCGTCCGTGGACGGCCGAGCTTGGTCTGGGGGACCAGCACGCCCAAACCCCTTATGGCACGTGCGAGCCCGACATCGAGCTTCTGGCCAACGGGGACATTCTCTGCATGATGCGAACGGGCAGCGGCTCGCCGATGGTCCAGTCACGATCCACGGACAGGGGACAGACGTGGAGTTCGCCGGTGTCCATCGGTTGGCCGGGCGTGAGGCCGGAACTGCGACTGCTGAGCAACGGCGTGCTGGCGTGCAGCAGCGGGCGAGGTTTGTACGGCCAACCCCAGGTGACGTACGCGATGTTCAGTCTGGACGGCACGGGTGAGACGTGGGAGTATCCGCTGGCGTTTCACACGGGGCCGGGCTGTTCGTACACGTCGAACATGGAGCGTGACGGGAAGCTGTACGTGACGTATTCGCATTCATCGTTCACGCAGCCGGCGGAGATTTATGATTTGCCGTATCACTCGATTGAGTGGGTGGTGATTGATCTGGCGGTGTCGGGGTGAGGTGCGGGTCACATTCGATCGAGTGCCCCGATTGAGCGGGGTGACGTCGCGGGCCGGGGCTTCTGTTCCATCTCAGGATTCCAATCCGGCATCCGACGGTCATGATTGGATCGATGGCCTACAACCGTGCACCACTGCCCCAGATAGTGGACGATGGCCCCTTGACATCCGGTTTTTAGTTGGCTAACGTGTACCGAACAAAAAGTTGGGTATTCTTTCAAGACCCGGCGCCTGAATGGACGAAGCTATGTTTGTCAGTGGGCAGACCCCCCCCAAGATGGTGGGTTGAATTGAGACACTCCCACAAGGAGAGGCAGACATGGCGACCCCTTTGGTTATGCTGGGTTCGGGCGGTAATTACGTGACGCGATGGGAACCAAGTGGCACGAGCATTCTGAGACGGGTGGGTCGGGCCGAGGCTCAGGGCGACGAGCCGGACATGGATTCGGCGACGTCGAACGCGGGCGGAGGCGGGAGCGGCCAGCAGGGCGGCCGGCGGCGTGGTCAGATGGTGATCACGCACACGTCGGCCCGTCCGGTCGAGGACACCTGGGAGCCGACGGCGGCCCAGGAGCCCGAGCCGAGCCGTGGGCTCAGTCACCGCCAGTGGGTGCGGGCGGGGACGCTCAACGCCGCGGCGGGCGCCATCAGCGTCTGGATGACTCAACAGCAGCGGGCGCTGGCGGCGGCGACGCTGGAGCTGCGGACGTTCGGCAAGCCGCCGGACGAGGCAGTGGTCGAGGCCGGGCCGGCCGAAATCGTGATCGCGGCATCGCCTGGTCCGGCGGTGTCCGCGGCAACCCCATCCCGATCGGAGATCGCTGATGAACCTGACCCCCAAACAACGGAAGATTCTGATCCTTATCCGCGACTCACGCCTGACGCGCGGTTATTCCCCGACGATGCAGGAGCTGGCCGACGAGTTGAACGTCAGCAAGGTCACCGTGTTCGAGCACGTCGAGGCGCTCATCAAAAAGGGCGCGTTGATTCGCGACGCGAACAAGGCACGCTCTTTAACGGTGAGCGACGCCTGTCACTTGCCGGATGAGCAGCGTTCGACGCGTCTGCCGCTGGTGGGTTCGATTGCTGCGGGCGTGCCGATCGAGGCGATTGAGGATCGTGAGTACCTGGACCTGGATGAACTGTTCGACGCCAATACGGGACGGGGACAATCCACGGGCGAGACGTTTGTGCTTCGCGTGAACGGCGATTCGATGATCGGCGAGCAAATCTGCGACAGCGATTACGTGATCTGCCGGCGCACGTCGACGGCCCGCAACGGCGAGACGGTCGTTGCACTGCTCGCGGATGGCGAAGCGACGCTGAAGAAGTTCTACAAGGAGCGGGGCCAGGTGCGTCTGCAGCCAGCGAACGAGGCGTTCGAGCCGATTTTCGTGGATCAGGTAGAGATCCAGGGCGTGGTGATCGGTGTGGTGCGGTCGTATCGGTGAATCGCGACCGCCGGCGGCTGATCATCAAGATCAGTTTTCAATATTGCCGGATTAGGGTGCAGCACGGGCTGACGGGGGTGGGCGGTGCGTCGCTACGGTGATGACTACTGCGGGGTTGCCCCGGATTGGCGTTCGACCATGGCTGCGTAGGCCTGCCAGCCTTGCCACTGTGAATCACTGAGGGTCGTGGGTTTGCCGGTGCGGCGGTGGTGTTCGACGGCGCGCAGCCAGCGTCGAATGTGGCGGGGGAGGCGAACGGTCTGGTTGACGACGAGGCCCGTGACCAACTGTTGTTGATGTCGGCGGCGGATGTGGCGTTTGCGGCGTTGGTGGATTTCGTAGCCGTGCTGTTCGGCGATGCGATGCGCACCTCTGATCACGGTGTGGATACGCTCGCCGCTGTCTTCGGCAAACGAGAAGGTCAGGTCGTCGGCGTAGCGTGAGTACCAGGCGCCCTGGTTCTGGGCGAGACCGGCCAGTCGTGCATCCATCCGATAGTTGATGAGGTTGCTGAGTCGCGGGCTCGTGGGGGCGCCTTGGGGCAGCGCGCCGTCGTGGGTGCACAACACGGTGATCAGACGGATGGCTTCCCGGTTCCAGCCGATCTGGCGGAAGTATTTCGCGACGTGGGATGCGTCGGTTGAGGTGAAGAAGTTTTTGATATCGAGGCGCACGACAACGGCCTGTTGGGCGTGGAGCAGGGCGTGGGTGACGGTGGATTGCCCGCGTTCGAAGCCGCAGACGGTGGGGTGTGCGTTGAGGCGGGCGAGAAGTCGGCGGAGAATGCGGCGTTGGGCGGCTTTGAGTTCGCGGGATGGGGCGTGGATGCGGCGGGTGCCGCCGGAGCGTTTGGGGATTGAGAACGTGTTGTAGTTGGGTTCGATGTTTCGCAGGCGGCCTTCGGCGATTCCGAGCCGTTCGGCGAGCGTCGCGACACTCAGGGCGGGGGGGTAGCGGACTTCGAGGGACAGGTCATGTGGGACCTGGCGCGGATCGTCGCGTGGGATATCGTAATCCCGATTACTGAAGAATCGCCGGATTAAGTCGAACACGCCCATGATGTGAACCCCGTGGCGGGAGATATCAAAGTTCGGGCACGGACGCGCGGCCCGTGCCCGGATCACCTTGCGCAACCGTGCGACGGTTGCCACCTTTTCTCAAGCAGGCCCAACAGGACCCGGCTGACGAAACATCAGCCTGCGCTCTGCATTTGAGCGCCCCAAGGTGATGGTTCCCACGATATGACTCGCCTGGAGGGACGTCAACGCGGCGTCGGTGATTAGGTGAGACATCGCGCGTGGGCCATGCGAGCCGGGACCGTCTCTGCGATGAAGGCGTAACGCTGTATAATCCCTCGCACGATGAGCAACACGACGGAAAAACCGCGCATCCTGACCGGCGACACACCGACGGGGTCGCTACATCTGGGCCACTACGTGGGGTCGATAGAGAACCGCGTGGCGATGCAGGACGAGTACGACTGTTACTTCATTTTGGCCAACGTGCACGCGTTGTCGACGCGGGCGCATGAGCCGGCGGAGGTGAGCGCCGACTGCATTTCGATCGTGAAGGACTACATTGCCGCGGGCATCGATCCGCAGCGGTCGACGGTTTTCGTTCAATCAGAGGTGCCGGCGATCGCGGAGTTGACGTGGTACTTCGCGATGCTGCTGGGCTACGGGCGGTTGATGAAGAATCCGACGATCAAGGATGAGATTCGCGTAAAGAATCTGGGTGAGAATTATTCGTTCGGATTTCTGCTTTACCCAGTGGGGCAGATCGCGGATATTTTGACATTCACGCCGCAGTTCGTGCCGGTGGGGGAGGATCAGGTGCCTCACATTGAGATGACGCGCGAGATCGCGCGGCGGTTCAATCAGTTGTATTGCGGGGTCGATCCGCAGACGCCGGACGAGGATTACGTGGAAGCGGGCGGTGTGTTCCCGATCCCGCAGGCCAAAGCCGGTCGCATCGCGCGTCTGACCGGAATTGACGGGACGCACAAGATGAGCAAGTCATTGGGCAATGCGATTATGCTGAGCGATTCGCCCAAGGAAGTGACGAAGAAGTGCAACAAGATCTTCACGGGGCGGGGCACGATGGATGATCCGCCGGTGCTCGAAGGGAACACGGTGATTGAGTACCTGCGTGCGTTCCATCCGGATCAGGCGCAGGTTGATCAAATGGTCGGATCCTACGAGAACTCGGAAATCGGCGACGGCGTATTGAAGAAGGAAGCCGGCCGCGTGATCAATGAGCTGCTCGAGCCGATGCGCGAGCGTTGTGCGGCGACGAGCGATGACGACGTGCGCGACATCCTGCGCGATGGCACGAAGCGCGCCAATGAGTTGGCAGAGCGCACGCTCTGGGAGGCAAAGCAAGCGATGGATTACGATTTTTTCGGCCGCGGATTGTCGATCGATTGATCTGCGGGCCGACTTCGGTGTGTGTTGTACGTCTGACGAAAGGCCTGCCTTGCCCCAAACTGCATTTCATCGGTTTCATCTTGAGCATGGCGGCGTGATGGCCGACGTGGCGGGGTGGGAGATGCCGCTGCACTACGGTTCGCCGGTTGAGGAACATCAGCGAGTGCGGGAATACGGTGGGATTTTCGACGTGTCGCATCTGTCGCGCGTGCGCGTGTCGGGCCGGCATGCCCGCCGACTGCTGGAGCATGTGCTGACGCGCTATGTCAGCGACATGGACACCCATACCTGCCGGCACGCGTTGGTGTGCAATGAAGCCGGCGGCGTGATCGATGACGTGTTGGTCTTTCGTTTTGAGGAGCACTGGCTGTTGACCGGGGACGCGGCCAACCGCGCGCGCCTGATTGAACATTTGCACGCACACACGGGGGCGTGGACGGTCAATATTGCCGACCAGACCGAGTCCACGGCGATGGTTGCGATTCAGGGCCCCGGTATGATGACATTCATCAGCAAGTTTTCTTCGGAAGTGCCGACGCTCGACCGGTTGGCGTTCACGGTCAAGAATCTGCTGGTGTTGAAGATGACGGTCTCGCGCACCGGGATCACGGGCGAGGACGGGATTGAGTTGATGCTGCCGACGGGCATGGTGGGGATGGCATTGAAGCTACTGTTCCGTGACACGGGCGATGGCGCGGCGCCGGTCTTGCCATGCGGGATGATTGCGCGGGATATGCTGCGCGTCGAAGCGGGCTTGCCGGCGTGCGGCGCGGAACTGACTGAACAGACCGATCCGTTGTCAGCGGGGCTGGACGAGGCGGTCTCACTGGGCAAGGATGAGAACGACAGTGTCGACCGACCGTTCATCGGTCAGGCGGCGTTGCAGGGACTGGCGGCGACGGTGCCGAGTCAGCGCTGCGTAGGGCTGAAGGTTGAGGGTGAGGCGTCGCCGGTCGTTGGAGGGGCGGTGAGTTTGGGCGGCGATCAGATCGGTCGGATCAGCAGCGCCTGTTTGTCGCCGACGTTGGGGTCTGCGATCGCGATGGGGTTCGTGGATGCGGCGCATGCCGAGACCGGGACGACCGTGTCGGTGATAGCGGACGGCGCCACGGTGGACGCACAGATTGTGAAGCGACCGTTCTACGAGCGCGGCTAACGCATCGTCATGGTGATGTGTCCATCACTCGGAGGGCGGCGGGCTCAACGCGGACATTGATGGGCAGATGGCCGGTTGCTTCGCCATCACACTGAACCGGCACGGGAGTGTCGCTGGTGATCTGGAGGCACCGGCTTTGCCCATATTCAACGTGTGGTGAATCGAGCAAGCGTCTTGTGCGCATCAGGCAGTCGTATTGAAGCACTCGGAGGGGTCCTGTCCTTTTAAACACGATCCAGTCGAGCAGGCCGTCCGCTGGATCGCTATGAGGCAGCGGGTCCCGACATCGGGCGTAGGGCGGAGCGTTGAAGACCATGACGATGGCGCCGGTGATTGTTCGGCGATCGGTTTCGAGCGTGATCGGCGGCCAATCGTAGTGCCCGATCGCTTCGATCGTGGGCAGGACGTAGCTGGCACGGCGGATTCGGCGTATGACGCCGCGTCCGGCGGTAGCTTGCCGCCAAGCCGCGACGCGGTGGACCACGTCGGCGTCAAAACCGGCGCTGACCATCAGTGAGAAATAGAGATCTCCGGCGCGTCCCAAATCAATTCGACGCTCTTTACCGCGCGCAATGGTGTCCACGAGCGCGACGACATCCCGGCTGAATCCGAACTGTCGAGCAAACAGATTCTCGTTCCCGGCCGGCAGCACGGCGACGGGACAGCCAGGGCGCGTGTTGATGGTGTCCGACAGTGTTCCATCGCCGCCGGCAACGACGATGCATCGACAGTGCTGAAGCAATGCGCGGTCGTTGAGCGCGGTCTGCCGCGTCTCGAGCCCCCAACATATCGTCGCCGCAAATCCCCGTGATCGTAGTTCGCGATCCAATTGATCAATCAGCGCGCGTCGCGATCCGGTGCCGCTGTAGGGATTGACGACAACGATGACGGGCTGACCGGACGCATCCGACATGGAGCCATTGTAGTTACTGCCGCGCGCGAGCGCCACACGCATCGACATTCCGATCAATGATCAGCGGCGTTGGAGGACGTCAATCAGATCGTCGCCGGTGACACGAACGGTCCGCTCATCCACGCGCTGAAGGGACGAATCCGGTCCTCGGGAATCGGCGATCTGTTTGGATGAATATCGTGTGACAAACTCGAACGGACCGTCGATTACAAATGGTTTGAACTGACCGTGAGAGAGGCGTTCGACCGCACGGCGGCCTGACTCGCGGTGGCGTCGGCACGCTTCTGAGGTCGACACGGAGATCGCGGACGTGCGTGAGAGGCCAACTTTCGTTTCGGCGCTCTCGATATTCGGCACATACTGGCGCGCTTCGGCGACGGTATCGCGGTCGCCACTGACAAAGATGGTCGGCACGCCGAAATAGCCGGCGGTCGCGGCGTTCACGCCGATCTCTCCGATCGGCTCATCGTTGAGGCGGCATTCGTCGACGGTCTGCGACGACCAGGAATGGCAGAGCACGCCGGTCGGGGCATGGTTCATCGTGTGGTGGTCATGCAGGAGCAGAGCATCGAACGACGCATCCAGTTCGAACGGCGGACGCAGCGGTCGGCCCATGATCAACTCAGCGCGTTCGTGCAACAATTCGAAGGTCAGCCCGCCGACGCCGTGGCCATCGAGGACGACGATCTGATCGGCGCCGCCATCGACGCACCCGTCGACCAGGGCGTTGAGTTCCAGGGTGCTGAGTCTTCGAGCGTCTTCGAGGCCGGGCGCATCGGCGTAGACCTGCTGCTCAAAGCTCACCACGCCGGCGGCGCCTTCAAGGTCACAGAGGATATAGAGCTTCATGAGTTTGCATGTGTCATCGGCGAGCGCGCTTTCGCTCGCGCTTGTCGCCATCTCCTCTCGCGTCGGGTTGGTCTTCGGGCCGAATCTCCACCTGCGACAGGAATGTGGGGGTGGTGAGCCGACGGGCCAGCTCGTCGTATTCGATCACGTTGGCCTCGTACAGCTCTTTGAGTCGCCAGTCCATGGTGACCATGCCATCGCCGCGGGCGGCCTCGATGATGCCGCGTGTCTGATGCGTCTTGCCTTCACGAATGTGATTGGCGATCGCGTGGTTCTTAATCAGGATTTCCGTGGCCAGCACGCGGCCGTTGCCGCCGCGTCGAGGTACGAGCTGCTGTGAGACGACGGCCAGGAGTGCAAAGGAAAGCTGCACGCGGACCTGACTGTGCTGATGCGGCGGGAATACGTCGATGATGCGATCGATGCTTTGGACGGCGTCGTTGGTGTGCATCGTGGCGATGACGAGGTGCCCGGTCTCCGCTGCGGTGATGGCGGAACTGATGGTTTCCACGTCGCGCATCTCACCGACGAGGATCACATCGGGGTCTTGCCGCAGCACGTATTTGAGCGCATTGGAGAAGCTCAACGTATCGGCGAACACTTCACGTTGATCGATCACCGCCTTGCGGTTCTCGTGAATGAATTCGATGGGATCTTCGACGGTGACGATGTGGCAGCGGCGGGTGTTGTTGATCAGGTCGATCATCGAGGCCATGGTGGTGGACTTGCCGGACCCGGTCGCACCGGTGACGAGGAGCAGGCCGTGGGGGCGGAGGGTCATCTCGGGGACGACGGGCGGCAGGCCGAGGGTTTGTAGATCGGGAATCGTGCGGGGAATCAGCCGGAAGGCGCCAGCCACCGTTCCCTTTTGATAGTAGATGTTGGCGCGAAACCGCAGTTCGCCGGTGACGGCCAGCGAGAAATCCAGCTCGCGTTTGCGTTCAAACATCTCCTGCTGGGTTTCGTTGAGCAGGCTCCAGATCAGGTGGCGGGTCTGTGTCGCTTCGAGTTTCTTGCGAATAACGGGGACGAGTTCACCGTGCACGCGTACGATCGGCGGTGACTTGGCGGTCACGAGCAGATCGCTTGCGCCGATCTTGCCGGCGTGCTCGAAGAGCGTCTTCATGCTGAGCTGATCGACGTCGGTCAGGATGTACGCCTCGGGGTCGACGATCGATGGTTGGGTCTGAGTGGTCATTAATCCTCTTCTTCCGCAGCACGTAATGCTTCGTCCGAGGTGCGCAGATCGATGGAGTCGATACCGGTGTACATGCCCTGCAGATTGAGTTGGAATTCGTCGGTATTCGGGGCGTAGCGCAGGGCGGTGGCTTCGTCGACGGCGCCTTGTCGGGTCAGTTCGACGAGGGAATGGTTCAGTGTCATCATGCCAACATCGTCGCTGCGCTTCATCACATCGTATAGTTCGGTCAGTTCGCCTTCGGTGATGAGTCGGCGTACGGTGGGCGTGCCGCGCAGGATTTCGACAGCGGGGATGCGGCCGACGGCATCGGCTCTGGGCAACAGTCGCATGGAGACCAGGCCGACGAGGGTCACGGCGAGGTCGGCCTGTACTTGTGTGCGTGCTTCGGGCGGGAAGTAATTGAGGATGCGGTCGACGGACTGAACGACGTTGGTGGTGTGCAGGGTACTGAGAATCAGGTGGCCGGTCAGTGCGGCGGACAATGCGGTTTCCATGGTGTCGCGGTCGCGCATCTCGCCGATGAGGATCACGTCGGGGGCCTGCCGCACGACGTGGCGCAGGGCGACGGAGAAGCTTTCGGTATCGTACCCCACCTGCCGCTGATGGATCAGACATTTGGCCTCATCGTGCACGAATTCGATGGGGTCTTCAATGGTCATGATATGCTCGGCGCGGGTGCGGTTAATGTGATGGAGCAGCGCGGCGAGGGGGGTTGACTTGCCGCAGCCGGTGGGTCCGACGATGAGAATCAGACCGCTGGTGGCATCGGCCATTTCGAGAACGGACGACGGGAGGTTGAGGGAATCGAACTCCACACCGCCGGAGGGGATGGCGCGGGCGGCGAGCGCCAGGGTGCCGCGCTGCATGAACAGGTTGATGCGGAACCGTCCGAGCGACGCGTCGGCGGGGGTGTAGGCCACGTCGATATCCGGGGAGGCGGCGAATCGCTCGATCGCGATCGGCGTGAGGATCTGCTCGGTATACCGCTGCATGTCCTGGAGATCGGGGACGGCGAGGGTGGTCCGCTCGACTCGGCCGTCAACCCGACAGCTTGGCGAAGCGTCGGCCCGCAGGAACAGATCAGAAGCCCGGCAGGCGACCATTTCCGCCAGGTAACCATCAAGGCGATCGAATGCGTCGGAGGGCATGACGTAAGGGAAGTCGCAATAGTGACGAATGTCAAGTGCGGATCGTTGGATAACCGACAAATCAGTGCTGGCGGTTGGATGTATCCGCCTCGGACCGCGGGGCGCCGATGCGGGTGCCCCGCCTGCAGCGGCAAATCCCTTAACATTGAGCACTATGACGCCGTCCGAAACCAACCCGGATACCCGGCAGCCGAAATGGGTGACGTATGCGACCGCGGCGATGCTGGCGGCGGTGATGATCGCGGTGTGTATCGGTCGGATCCGATTGGCGCCGATGCCTCTGGAACGCGACGAAGGTGAATACGCTTACATGGGTCAGCTGCTGTTGCAGGGCGAGCCGCCGTACAAAGAAGCGTTCAACATGAAACTGCCGGGCACGAGCATGGCGTATGCGGTGCTGATGACGGTGTTTGGTGAGACACAAAGGGGGATCCACTACGGCTTGTTGCTGGTCACTGTGATGACGGCGGGCTTTGTCTGCATGCTGGGCCGACAGTTGGTGAGTTGGGCGACGGGATTTCTGGCTGCGGCGTGTTACCTGATTCTCAGCTTCATGATTCAGCTACACGGCACGTCGGCGAATACCGAGCACTTTGTAATGCTGTTCGCGGTGGCGGGGCTTTGGTTGATGCTGCGCACGCTCGAGACGGAGCGGCTTTGGTCTCTGATCGTGAGCGGATTGTTGTTGGGCACAGCGGCATTAATGAAGCAGCATGGCGCGGTGTTCGCGGTTGTGGGTGGACTAGTACTTCTGATCGATCAGGTCCAACACCGCCCGTTGAGATGGGGTCGCCTGGTCGGCGGCATGGGCGTGCTCGTGATTTCAGTGGTCCTGCCGCTGGCCGCGGTCATGTTGTGGCTTGCGCTGGCGGGTACGTTCGAGACGTTCTGGTATTGGATTTACGAGTATCCGCAACATTATGTGGCGCAGCTTCCGGCATCCGAAGGCTGGAAACTCCTAAAGGGCATCGTCACGATGATCGCATGGAGAAGCGAACAGTTCAGCCATCCCGACGCACCACCGGGCGCATGGCTTCTCTTGCTTGTCTCATCGACTGGTCTGGCCATGCTGGCGCTGGACCGCTCGATGTGGCGTCATGCCTTTTTTGTGCTGTCACTGCTGGTGTTGTCCTTCGTGGCGGTGTGCCCCGGATACTTTTTTCGGCCGCACTATTTCTTGTATATGCCTCCGGTCGTCGCGTTGTTGTTTGGCGTGGGTCTGACTTCCATGATGCGGCTTGGCCGTCTAGGGGCTAAGGCGCGGCCTCAGGTGCCGACCGCGATTGTCCTGGTCGTCGCGGGGGCGGTGCTCAGTATCTGCGTGGCGCAGCAATCGTCGATCTGGTTCGACAAGGATCCGGATGAAGTGACGCGCATTGTTTTTCCGGGCAATCCATTTGCCGAAGCGATGGAGTTTGGCAGGCTCGTCCGCGAAGACCGCAAGCCGAACGCGACGATCGCGATTATTGGATCCGAGCCGCAGATTCCGTTTTACGCCGATTGTCGCTCCGCGACGGGTTACATCTACATGTATCCGCTCATGGAGAATCACGACGAAGCGGAGCGGATGCAGAAAGAAGCGATCGAGGACATCGTCAGCGCCCGACCGGAGTACGTCGTTTACGTCTTGAACCCTGCGTCGTGGCTGCCGCAGCGTAACGCTTCTGATCGGATCTTCCAGTGGTTTCAGAGATTCATCGTCCTCGACTACGACGTCGTTGCCGTAGGGGCAACGACGTCGAGCAACGAGCAGGGGAAGTTTGACGCATCCACGATCCACGGAGGCGAGGAGGCCCGCGAGATCGCGCGGCGCGTGTGGCCGCACCAATCCGCGATCATCGGCCGTAAATACCCGCCGGTGATGATCTTGTTCAAGCGTCATGCGTCGCCGTTTGGTCATTCGGAGTCGACATGGCTGAGGTAGCGCGTACCAGCGCGGTTTGCCGGATGCCTCGACGCTCCCCTTGCCGGGCGTCTGCGCGACACCCTTGACCATTCGCCACGGCGGCGCCGCGCTCTACAATGTTCCCCATGCGAATCGCGCTGGCACAAGTCAATCCGACGATCGGGGATGTCGCCGGCAATACGGACAAGGCACTATCGTTCATCGATCGCGCGGTCGAGCAGGGCGCTGAACTTGTCGTGTTTCCCGAGCTCTCGGTGATCGGGTATCCGCCCAAGGATCTGCTGCTGAAGCCGTCCGTGATCGATCAGTGCGCCGGCGCCGTGGATCGGATCGCGCAACACGTTCAGAGTGCCGCGGTCATCGTTGGTTATCCGATGCGGTCGCGCAAACCCGACGGTGCGCCGCTGCACAATGCGGCCGCGGTCTGCCGAGACGGGGTGATCGTCGGGCACCGGTTTAAGCATCTATTGCCGACGTATGATGTGTTTGATGAGCACCGGTATTTTGAACCGGGGCGCCAGGTTGATTTGATCGACGTCAATGGGATTCAGATCGGCGTGAGTGTGTGTGAGGATTTGTGGGCGGCGGGCGAACATTTTGAGCGCCGCCTGTATCACGACAATCCGATCAATCAACTCGCCGCTGCCGGGGCGGATCTGTTCATCAACTGCTCGGCTTCGCCATTTGTTACCGGGAAGCACGAGCTTCGCATGGCGATCATGCGGGAATTGGCGCGCGAGCACGGTCTTCCGATCGTGTTTGTCAATCAGGTGGGCGCCAATGATGAACTGGTTTTCGATGGCAATTCATGCGTGGTGGGGCCGAACGGTGACGTATTGGCCCACGCTGGAGATTTTCAGGAAGACCTGTTGGTGGGGGACGTACCGTTGAGGCGCGGGGGGCCGAGTGTGCCATCGCGCATTGAGACTTCGCGCGAAGGTGTGGCGGCGGTCTATCACGCGCTGGTGCTGGGCCTGGGTGACTACTGCGCCAAGTGCGGGTTCGATTCGGCGGTACTCGGTTTGAGCGGCGGGATTGATTCGGCGGTGTGCGCGTGTTTGGCGAGATCGGCGCTCGGCCCCGATGCGGTCACGGGTATCTCGATGCCCAGCCGGTATTCATCGGATGGATCGAAGTCCGATGCACAGCAACTCGCTGAGGCATTAGGGGTGACGTATCACACCATCCCGCTGGAGCAGCCACATCAGGCGATGGAGCGGACGCTCGAGCCTTATTTTGCCGGGACGGCGTCCGGTCTGGCGGAGGAAAACGTGCAGGCCCGTCTGCGTGGTGTGATTCTGATGAGTTTTTCCAACAAGTTCGGCTCACTGCTGATTACGACGGGGAACAAGTCGGAGCTGGCGGTGGGCTACTGCACGCTTTACGGCGACATGGCCGGCGGGCTGGCGGTGCTCAGCGACGTGCCGAAGACGCTGGTGTATGAAGTGGCGAGATGGATCAACACCGAAGCATGTCCTCTGTTCGCGGCGTGTGGCGGCCAGCCCATTCCGCTCGATTCGATCCGCAAGCCGCCGAGCGCCGAGTTACGTCCGGATCAGACGGATCAGGATTCGCTGCCCCCGTATGAGGTGTTGGATCAGATTATCGATCGGTATGTCGAGCGCGAGCAATCGGTGCGGCAGATCATTGACGAGACCGGATATGACGGGGATCTGGTGCAGCGATTCGTTCGGCTCATTGACCGTAGCGAGTACAAGCGCAAACAGGCGCCGCCCGGCCTAAAGGTCACCGGTCGCGCGTTTGGTTTTGGCCGCCGCATGCCGCTGGCGATGCGACACGAACCATAATCGTGGATTAATCCGCGTGAGTGTGCCGGAAGTGAACAGAGGGCCGTGCTTCGGCGCACCGGTGTTCAGCGCCAATATGCCAGGATCATCGCGAAGATGAGGAGTCGCACGAAATCGAAGCTTGAATTGATGGCGACCAATCCCCAGCCGCGCTTCTCCCAGGCGACGCGGCCGATCTGTAGCGGCAGGAAGAAGCCCAGCCAGACGAAGAACGCTCCACACAGGGCGAATACCCATCCGGCGGGGTCTGGATCGGTCCCGTATTCCCACACCGAAGGGCGATACACTTCCAGAAGGTGTGCGAGGACATAAGCGATGAGCAGCGAACCCAGCGCGTAGAGCAGCAGCGACTTGACCATCGCCGCACCGCCCGGCGGCTCAGTTGCACCCATGTCCATGCGCTTGGCCCACGCGGCGCCGAACAGCGGGCCGAACCACAGATAGCCCAGGGGCATCCCCACGACCACGCACACGATGACCGCCAGATGATTGATCGTAATGTCAGGCATCGACATCTCCTTTAGGACGCGACCGGGAAGTGAGGCCGTCCATATCTTAATGTGCGGCGCGGGGAACGCATATGCGTGAAGATCGTTTTGATTCGACGGACTGAGATGCTACATTGCGGGCGGCATCACTGTCGGACGAGCGACACATGACAAACGACGCAAGCAGACCTCAGAACTCCAATGCGACGATTGGCGAAGGCACGATCGTTGAATCGAACGTGACGGTGGGGCTGAAGTATCATCCCGACTGCGGACCGGCGCGCGTCGGCAAGCACGGCATCCTGCGCCAGGGCACGGTCATTTATGGTGACGTGGAACTGGGGGATTACTTCCAAACCGGCCACCACGCCATCATCCGCGCCAAGGTCCGAACGGGTGACTATTGCACCGTGTGCAACCGGTCGACGTTGGAGGGGCTGATTCGGCTCGGCACGGGTGTGCGGATCATGTCTCATGTTTACATTCCGAGTCGCACGTGGGCGGGGGATCACGTGTTTATTGGCCCGGGTGTGATTTTTTTGAACGATCGATACCCCGGCCGATGGGAAGGCGCGGCGCCCACGCCGCGCGGAGCGACGATTGAAGACGATGTAATGATCGGCGGGGGCAGCACGATTTTGCCGGAAGTAACGATTGGCCGGCGCAGTTTCATCGCGGCCGGCGCGGTGGTGACGAAGAGCGTGCCGCCGCGCAGTCTGGTCAAAGGATGCCCGGGTCGCGTCGAGCCGTTGCCGCGCGAACTGGATCGCGCCATGGATCGCACGCTTGCCCTGCAGCCTGCTGATTTCTGGCATCCTGAGTTACCGGGCGTCATGGACCAGGACTGGCCTAAAGACTGGCCGGAGCGATGGGATGATCGGTAATCGGCCGCGGCGTGTCCATGGCGGATTGTGGTCCAGAGCCTCTCACCAACCGCCGATAACATTCTTGATCATGCCCCGTAACGGCCGGCATCGCGATATCCGTCTGTAGCAGCCGCTTATGCTCTTCACTTCGTATGCGTTCATTCCGTTCTTTCTGATCGTCGTGTTGGTATCGCGTGCGCTCTCTAATTGGACTGCGCGCAAGGCGTTTCTTCTCGTCGCCAGCTATCTGTTCTATGCAGCCTGGAATCCACCGTTCGTGATCCTCCTGTGGATCTCGACCTTGATCGACTGGCATGTGGCGAAGCGGATTGATCGAAGTCAGTCGATGCGGGCTCGTCGATCGCTTCTGTTGGTTACGCTATTGGTCAATCTCGGGCTGCTTGGCTATTTCAAGTATTTTGGATTTCTGGTCAGGTCAATGACTGAATTGCTCGCGGCGGTGAATGTGAACGTGACATTCGCCGACCCTGACATCATTCTGCCCGTGGGGATATCGTTTTACACGTTTCAAACACTTTCGTACACCCTCGATGTCTATCGACGCAAAGCGCGGCCGGGCCGGTCGTTTCTTGATTACGCCCTGTACGTGACGTTCTTCCCTCAGTTGGTCGCCGGCCCGATCGTGCGTGCGACGGAGTTTCTGCCGCAATGCGTCGCATCGCGCAAGGCGACGTCGTCGCAGATCGGGTGGGGGCTGAGCCTTTTCACCATCGGCCTGTTCGCCAAGGTGGTCATCGCCGATGCGTTGATGGCGCCGGTCGTCGAGAGTGTGTACGATGTGGCGACGCCGGCGGGCTTCCTCCCGGCCTGGACGGGCACGGTCGCGTTCGCGATGCAGATCTTCTGCGATTTCTTTGGCTACTCCACCTGCGCTATTGGCGTGGCACTCACGCTGGGATTCGCCTTGCCGGACAATTTCAGATTCCCCTATGGGGCAGTGGGCTTCTCGGATTTCTGGCGGCGCTGGCATATCAGCTTGTCCACGTGGCTGCGCGATTACCTCTACATCCCGCTTGGCGGGAATCGCAAGGGAGCGACGCGCACTTACGTCAATCTCGCGATCACGATGCTGCTTGGGGGTCTGTGGCACGGCGCATCGTGGATGTTCCTGATTTGGGGGGGCGCTTCACGGGTTTTACTTGATCGTGGAACGCCTGCTGGTGCGATCACGACTTTCAAGACTGGGGGTCTGGAGCGGACAACCGGCACGGCTCGGGTTGGGGCTTCTGACGTTTGGGCTGGTGTGCGTCGCGTGGGTCTTTTTTCGAGCGGACAATATGAGTCGGGCCATGGCGTTGATTTCCGACATGGCCTGCTTCAGCTCGGCGGGGTATTCAAGAATCACGTTAACCACTTACGTCGTTGTCCTTGTCGTTAGCGTGTCGATGATTGTCGTGCACTGGATGTTGAGGAACTCCAGTCTGGAGGCGGCGATGGCGAAGCTACCGTGGTACGGCCGTTCGTGTCTCCTGGCAGTCATGCTTTATCTCATCGCAATTTCAATGGGCGGACAAGACCGTGCTTTCATCTACTTCCAATTCTGATCGGCGCATCCCGGCGGCGCCGTACGCGCGCATGTGGATTCTCGCCGCGTGTCTGTTGTTTGTCAGCGTGGCCGCGAGCGAGTGGGTTTGGCGCGAACGGGGTTTTGCTGCGAACGTGATCGACACGCCGGCGCTGTGGAGTGTGCATCGCGGCCGGGTGTATGCCGGCGGCGACCGGCGTCCGATCGTGCTCGTGGGTAGTTCACGCGCGCAGCAGGGGGTCGATCCTCAGGTACTGAGTGAGGCCTTGGGGGGAACGAATGTCGTCAGCCTTTGCCTCGCCGGGGCCAAGCCGTGGGTTGTGATCGAAGACTTGTGCGCCGACGAGGAGTTCGACGGTATCGTCGTCGTGTCGACTGTCATTCCAATGTTGACACCATCGACCGACGGGGGCGCCTCTCGACGAGTTGAGCTATTCCAACGTGACTTTCGCCGTCCCACTACTGCCATAGACAGGCGGCTTCATGCGATCATCAGTGCGGAACTGCAGTCGCGTCTGGCCGTGCTATCGCATCCTGTCTCATTGCGGGAGTTGATATCGACGCACTTCAAGCCCCAACCCATGCACAATCAGATGCGAGCGAATCGGCATCGACCGGGACACTATCGTTCTCGATTGACCTCGGTTGAGCTGGGGAAGCTTGAGCGAAAATGGGTGGAGAACCTTCACAAACAAGTTGCGGACGGCGTGGACCAGGAGACGTTCGCCACGACGGTCGGTGCGCCGCTCAAGGCACTCCATGATCAGCTCCGGGCAAGAGGGGGCAGGATGGTCCTCGTTCGCATGCCCACAAGCGGCAGGTTATGGGCTGAGAGTGAAGCGCTGGCGCCCAAGGCGATGTATTGGGATCGTCTGGAAGCATTGACGGGGATTCCGACGATTCACTTCCGTGACTACGGTGATCTCGCGTCGTTTGACTGTCCCGACGGTTCACACGTTGATGCATCGGACGCGCCGATACTCACGCGTCGGCTGGCGAAGCGCATTCGTGGGAAGCTGGCACTTCCGGACTGACGATCGCTGAACTCGGCGTCCGGTACGACTGCATACGTCCCCCCGCAGTGGATGTGTGGACCGGCGGGAATCGTATGGTTTCGTGGTACGATTGGGCGACGATTCGGAGAGACCACGATGCAGAGCAAGCCAGCCGCCATTGCTGAACGTATTGCGTCCGACCCTCATACGCCGCACTACCACTTCATTGCGCCGGAGAGTTCTCACTGGCCGTTCGATCCGAACGGGGCGATCTTTTGGAATGACCGGTACCACCTGTTTTACATTTTTCAGGATCCCGACCTGCCGCACGCCGGACACTGCTGGGGCCATGCATCCAGTGAAGATCTGCTGCACTGGACGTATCACCCCACGGCGTTGATTCCCGACGAAGTGCAGAAGGGGATCTTCAGCGGCTGCGCCTTGCTCGACAAGTCGGGTCGACCGGTGCTTGTGTATCACGGTGTGGACGCGGGCACGTGCATCGCCACACCGGAGGATGACGAGTTGATCGTGTGGCGCAAGAGCCCGAACAATCCGGTGATCCCGATGCCCGCCGAGGGCGACACCGGCTGGGGGGTCTATCGCGTGTTCGATCCGCATGTTTGGCTGCAGGGCGATACGTATCACGCCATCCTTGGAGACATGGTCAAACCCTACGACATTCGTGACACGGTGTATCTGTTCACTTCCAAGGATCTGATCCACTGGGCGCCTGCGCGGCAGTTCTATAACCCCAACCCGCATTGGACGGGCGAGGATGAGGATTGCGCCTGCCCTGACTTTTTTCAAATCGGCGATCGGCACATGCTGTTGTGCATCAGTCACACGCGCGGCGCGCGGTATTACCTGGGGCGATATGACAACGGCACGTTCATTCCAGAGGAACATCATCGCATGAACTGGCCGGGCGGCTCGTGCTTCGCGCCTGAATCGTTGCTGGATGATTCCGGCCGACGCATTATGTGGGCATGGGTGATCAACCAGATGCGGGTTCGTGCTGATCAGGGCTACGCGCAGATCCGTCGCGACGGTGGCGTGATGACACTGCCCCGCGTGCTGTCACTCGACGAGGTGGGCCAGGTGCGCATTGAGCCGCCGATCGAACTGGACACGCTGCGGACCAACGCGCGCGAATACCATGATTTGACGATCGATCTCGATCAGGTGGTGGCGCTGGACCGCATCAGCGGCGACGTGATGGAGGTTGCGGTGATCGCGACGGTGCCGGACGGGGCGGTGTTTGAGCTGCAGGTCCGCGTGAGCCCGGACACACAGGAACTGACGCGCATCGTGTTCGACAGGGCCCATTCGACCCTGTCGATCGACAACGGTGCGAGCAGCCTGGATTCACGCGTCTCACATTACTATCCGATTGGCCGATCTGATTATCCGAGCGATGTGCCGGTGCAAACCGCGCCGTTTGCGTTGCACGCCGGCGAGCGGCTTGAATTGCGCGTCTATCTGGACGCATCCATAATGGAAGTGTTCGCCAACGGTCGCCAGTGTGTGACTGGGCGCATTTATCCGACCCGAGCGGACAGCACGGGCGTGCGGCTCATGGCCCGACGGGCTGCGACAACGGTCCATTCCGTGGTGGCGTGGGACATGGCGTCTGCAAACAGCGCCTCAACCGAAAGCGCGTAATCGTCCGATATTCAGGACGCCGGGCGCTATCCGCATTACGCGGCCAAATTGCATTCAACGGCTCAATACCATGAACCGCCGACACCTGTTCTTCCTGATTGTGAATGTGGCGATGCTCGTGGGCTTCGGGACGGTCTTTGTGATGCGCCAGAATTATGAGTTTATCATTTACGTTGGCGTGATCATTGCGGCCCTTGCGCTCATCCTCGCCAGCCGGTCGCGTGTGGACTACACGTTGGGCACGATTGTGGGATTGACGGGATGGGCAGGCCTGCATCTCGCGGGCGGCTCGGTCATGATCAACGGGGAGGTGCTGTACGAGTTCATGCTCGTGCGTCTTTCCGATGATCTCCCGATCTGGCGATACGATCAGCTTGTGCACATGTGGGGATTCGGATCAGCGACGCTGGTGATGTATTGCCTGCTGCATCGGACATTGGTCGAGAGCCAACCCAGACGGATTGCGTTGTCGGTCGTGCTCTTCATGGCGGGCCTTGGCGTGGGTGCGCTCAACGAGGTCGTCGAGTTCGTCGTCGCAATCATCGTGCCCGAATCGGGCGTGGGCGGATATCTGAACACTTCGTTGGATCTCTGTGCTAATCTGGTGGGGGCGGTGGTCGGCGTGTGCTATATTCACTGGCGATATCTGAGCCGAACTGAACCCGGTGCGGGCCGTATGAGTAGCAATAGGTAGATTCAACTCGACCGCAGAGGCCTGAGTCATCAAGATACGCGCGCGAACATCCGCAGGACTCGAGCGACGTCAACCATGGCGATGGCGGAGGCTCGTGATTCGCGGGCCGTTGTATGGGTTGGCGCTTGTGCTGTTGGTTGCGGCGACCGCTTTGGCCAGCTGGACGATCAATCCGCGTGGGCCCGTCGCGCGCACCGAGATATATCACGGCGTTTTCTACACGTGCGAAACGTTGCCCGAGACCGACGAGATGGGCGGGCTGATGCACGTGATCGAGGTGGATCTGACAGCGCCGGGGGTTGAGCTGTTCGTCACACCTCCTGATCCGCAGGTCGTGAAGAATCATGCGCCGTGGACGTATCGGCTGCGCTATGTCTGGCAGACGGCTTACCGTGAGAATCTCGCGGCGGCGACGAACGCCACGTTCTTTGATTGCCGGATCAGTGAGCCGGGCCGACCGAGGATTTACGTGCCCGGCGACCTGGCGAACACGGTGCAGACGATCATCACCGACGACCGAACGATTCACGCGAGCAAGGACGAACGTTTGTTGTGGTTCGAGGAGGATCTGACGCCACACCTGAATACATTTGACGAGATCGACCAAGACAAGACATGGGGTGACGTTCGCTTCGGCATCGGCAGTGCACGATTGCCGATCGGGTTTCCGTTGGTGCGTGATGGCAAGCCACGCTACTGGCCGCGCGGGCATGGCATTACCGATGCGGTGGCGCCGCGCACGGCGATCGGCATCGACACCGCCGGTCGCCGCATGTGGCTGATCACGATCGACCGCGGCATTCCGAACGCTCTGATTCAACCGTTGATCGATCTTGGCGCGACGGATGCGATCATTCTGGATGGGGGCAAGTCTTCGACGATGGTGCTCGGGCGCGACGCGGGGCGGGTCCGCCCCGGGACGGTGACGGGCGGTAAGCGACCGGTGGCGACGGTCATCGGCGTCCGCGCTCGGCCGCTGGATCGATGATGAACGGGCGCATTTCCCTCACGTTACGTCATCCTGTAGTTTGGGCGGCGCTTTCATCAATTAATTCAGACACGGAGTGAGTTTATGCGAGCTGAGCATGTGGCGCTGCAGGTCGAGGATCCCAAGGCGATGGCGGCGTGGTGGGGCGAGCATTTGGGCTGGAAGGTTGTGCGCGATGGGGGCGGGGCGACGCAAATGTGTTTCATCGCCGACGAATCCGGCGAGGTCTTGATCGAGCTTTATCGGCATCCGAATCTGCCGGTGCCTGACTACCGCACTCAAAGTCCGCTGGTCTTGCACATCGCCTTTGCGGTGGAGGACATGGAAGCCGAGCACACGCGTCTGACTGCCGCCGGCGCCACCGAGGCCGAGCCGAAGACCAAAACGGCCTCGGGCGACTATCTCTGGATGCACCGCGACCCGTGGGGCGTGTCGATCCAGCTTTGCCAGCGGGTTGAGAAGTTGCGGTAGGCGGGCACCGCAGCCTTGGCGTTCATTCCTTGTCCGCAGCGTTATTCCGATGGTTGGCGTTGGTGTATCCCGTGTGGCGTGTTCACGCACGGTACGCCCTGGCGGCAAGTTGCTTCTTGCGGCGGCTGACGATGCGGGCCTCTTTGATGCGGGTTTCTTGGTGGTCAAACAGGTCGGTGACCCACTCGTCAAACGCCTGGCCGTGGTAACGTCGGGCGAAGTGAGTTTGAACTTCATGTCGCATCGCGGCGATCTGTTGCAGGGCATCGGCTTGATCGTTGAGCCGGCGCTGCCATTCGTGGGGGTTCGGGCGGTGGTTGGCGTGGAAGTAGTCGACCTCGTCGATCACCGCGTCCAGCCACTTGCGTAGTTGCAGGACGCGGACCATCAGGAGTATCGAATCCCATTCATGGCGGTGGGCTTTGAGTCGGGGGCGCAGGGCTGTCATCTCGTCGATGATCTGCCGCTCGATCGACCAGTCGACCTTGCAGCGTCCGATCTGGGCGGCCAGTCGCCTGACGGTGCGTGTCGGCACGCCCGGCCAGAATGGTTTGGCTTTCTTGCCGCTGACCGCGGCCAGCACCGCGATGCTCGGCCAGGTCAGATCGATCCGGAAGTTGGGCGGGCAGAACGTGGTGCCACGCGCCCACGACGTCGCGATCAATCCCATCTGTCGGTTGCGTCGAATCGCGCTACTCCACGCCCGGATATTACCGTGCAGATGGTTGTAATTCGGCAGGATCGGTCCCTCGGAGCTGAACCGGACCGTGGTCGCACCGACGATGCGGAAGCCCATCCGCGAGAACAGATCGACCTCCGGCAGCGTTCGGACCAGACGACCTTTGCTGAACGGTTTGATCAGTCGCTTGACATCGGCGGGGAGGTCTTCGAGGAACCGCGCGCCGTCAGCGAGCGCCGGCGCGTGGGGGTCCTCCGCCTCGTCCAGCCATGTGCGGGAGGTGCGGAACCCACACACGCGACCGACCGGGGTGTAGTCCCGTTCCCGGGCTTGATAGTCCCACGGCATGAACACGACACGGTCCTTGAGCGCGGCGAAAGCCTTGATCGGCCCGGGGCGAAAGTGATCCTGCAACATGTCCGTCCAGAGCATTGGTGTCTTGTCGTACTGTTCGACGAACTCGATCAACTCCGTCGCGTAGTCGACGAAGGTGCGAATGACATCGGCATCGCTTGCGTCATGCCCGGGCGGCGTGAGGCGAGCCTCATCCAGACCCAGATGCACGTACCGGCTATCGGGATGGGCTTCGACGACCTGACGCAGCATCTCGCGGATCTGGCCGCGGGCCTTGGGCTTGCTGAGATCCAATGTGCTGGGATACTTCACGTCCAGCGCGCCGCGATCATAGCGCTTCCATCGATACACGTACTCCAAATGGCCGAGGCACTGCTGGAGCGGGATGACGTCAATCCCATTTCGTCGAGCCGCGGTGAGAAATCGTTTCAGCGAGGCGCGCGTGAAGCACACGGATGGATCCGCCGCGACATCGATGCCCTCGAAAGGGAATAGGTCTTCGTATTCGACCAACACGGTGTTCACGCCCTGATCGGCCAGGTCGGCGAACAGTTGTGGTACGTAGCGTGGCTTGAACATCACGCCTTTGAAGTCAAGATGGATGCCGATGATCTGAGCAGCTTCTTCTATGCGACGCGACATGTCGTTCCTCCGCGGGAGCCCGGCCGATGGAATCAGATACACACATGGATTCTTACCCAAAAAACATCCACGCACCAATCGCGAACACCGCGATATCCACGATCGCGTGCGATATATATGGGGACCAGATCGAACGATACCGCTGATAGCACCAGGACCAGACGGCGCCGCCGATGAACACGCCGATCGAGCCGGCCAAGGTGATCTTCCAATCGAACCACGCGTTCAGTGCGAACACGTGATGAAGGGTGAAACATGCGGCCGACACCAACATCGCCGCGCCACCGTGGCGGAGCAACACTTCGCACTGACGAAAGATAAACCAGCGATACACATACTCCTCCAGTAGGGAGTTGATCGTGATCCAGTAGACGCAACCAGCAACATACAGAACCACGCGATTCAGCCCGAGGTCCTCGGCCTTCTTGCTGACAACTGCCTGATCGATCCAGTTCTGACCTATCAGCAGATATGCGCCGATGATCATAATGCTGATCGCGATCCCAAGGGATGCGCCGACGGCAAGGCCGTCTCGCCGGAATTGAGGCCACGTCGGCCGCTCCCGATCGACATAGACATGCCACAGGATGGGCAGCCCGAACAGCCACGCCTTGGAAACCCCCCAGATGATTCTTCCCATTGGCCCATCGTTCACAATCAGCCCCGCGATGACGCCAATCGTCGGGGCGGGCACGATCAACAGGAGCACGAGCAGCGCGCGCAATCTGTTCGGGGTATCAGGCACGGGCGCGTTTCCGTTTGGTGGCTTTACGAGGTGAACACGCCAGACGGCGCAAACGTTGTAGATTCAGCTTGTCGAGATTGCGTCCCTGATCGTCTTTGCCCTTGGGCGTTTCAAGGATCTTCGGCACATTCGTGAAGGCGCGATGTTTGAGGATGGTCGCAAAGGCGTCACGCGCGACGTGGCCCCGGCCGATGTGTTCGTGCCGATCGACGCGCTTGCCGCGCGGGACTTTGGAGTCATTGACGTGCAGCACGCGCACGCGGTTCAGGCCGATCACATCGTCCAGCTCGTGCAGCACGGCTTTGGCACCGGCGGCCCTGGTCAGGTCATAGCCCGCCGCGAGCGCATGGGCGGTATCGATGCATACCGCCAGCCGCTCCGGTTCGGACACACTGTCGATAATCCTTTGCAGGTGCTCGAACCGATAGCCCAATCCCGTGCCCTGGCCGGCGGTGATTTCCAGGCAGGTGATGACCCGGCAGCCACGGAGGCTGCGATGCGCTCGGTTCAGCGCCGTAGCGACGCGCTTCAGACCGGCCGTCTCGCCTTGTCCCATGTGTGCCCCGGGGTGGGTGACGAGATAGGGAATCTCCAGCGAGGCGCAGTTGCGAAGCTCATGCCGAAACAGGTTGATCGATCTGTCGCGCAGTGCTCGATCGGGACTTGCCAGATTGATCAGATAGCTATCGTGGCTGACGGTTGACCGAATGGATGTTGACTTGATGTGGTCTCGCCAGGTGGTCACCTGCACCTCGCTCAGGTCAGGCGCCGCCCATTGGCGCTGGTTCTTGGTGAAGATCTGGACGCAGTCCATTTTCAAGCGCTTGGCTTCAAGCAGCGCATGATGCAAGCCACCGGCGATGGACAAATGGGAGCCGAACATGGTGAATCAGTGTAGCGATTCGGTGCGGTGAGGGGATGCGAGGTCAGCGGCTGTGCCGACTTTGCAGTCGCTCGAAGATGCCGCGATACCGCTCGCCGCCGAGATCGTCGTCATATTCCGCCCGCAGTCGGCGAATACGTGTGGCAATAGCCTGATCGGTCCGGCCGGCCAGCAGTTCGTCGGCGATGGTCAACGTCCGCGCCCATGCCTTCCAGAAGCGCGGCGTGCCGCCTTCGGGCAGCTCACCGATCAGTCGGTTGTACAACCGGGCCGCACCGGGCATCGCAGTGGGGTCTTTGGCGTCGGGTCCGTATCGTTTGGCGCCGGCGCCGAAGCAAGCATCGGCAAAGCCCTCAATCACATCGGCGTCTCGCGGCACATCGGCGTAGAGCTGCCGATACCGCTCGATCGCGCTGCTGAATTGCCGCGCGTGCAGTTCGGCACGCCCCGCCATCAACTCGAACACGAGCGTGCGATTCGTCCACTCCGGCTGATCCTTTGCCCAGTTCAGCAGTTCGACGGTCAATACCACCGCGAGATCGATCAGTTCGTCGGCTTCCTGGTCGCCGGGCTGCTGCTGCAGGTCCTCAATTTCCAGGAACAGGGACGCGATCACGCCGTCCATGACCGGACCGGCCTGGTCCGGGAACCGTTCAAGCAAATGATCGATCTGTTGCTTCGCCGCGGCGTACTGCCGTTGCCGTTGGTGCACCCGGATTCGCAGCCGAATGGCCTGGCTCACCAGTTGTGGATATTCGCGGTAGTCATGATCGAAATCGGTGAGCTCCGCCACGGCCGCGTCAGCCTGGCCAAGCGACTCAATCATCGCGTCGCACTTCATTACCAGGGCGTCGCCCTCGTAGCGCCTCAATCGATCCTGGCGCGGCGCTTCGGCCACGACGATCGCGCGTGAAGCACCACTCAGATAGGCATCAGCGGCGTCAACGAGTTCCTGCGCCCGCCTGCGTTTTGCGGCCCGATCCGCCTGCGACCACAGCTCGCGCAGACATACGACCTTTTCATACATCGCTTCAGCGCGAAACGGATGATCATCAGCGACGTTGTCGAAGGCTTCAATTGCAGGTTCATACTGCTTCTGCTCACGAAGCAGCGCGGCGTATGAATACCGTTCGCGATCGGCAACCGGCGTCAGATCGTACCGGACGAGCAGCACCTCCAATGCCCGGCGGTACAGCGACGCCGCACGCTCATTTGTGCGGTTGGCCTGGTACAGCGGGCGACTCAACTGCAAGGCGTAATCGATCGACGTGGCGCCGATCGGCTGGTCCGCATGTGCGTCGGCCAGGTCAACGAAGGTTTCGGCCGCACGCACGGTGGCGGCCGGGTCGATCGATTCGCCAATGGAATAATGCGTCACGGCCAACGTGTACAGGCCTTCGCTACGAATCCCATCGGAAACGCCCGTACGCCGCAGCAATTGATCCAGGACATCAACGGCCCGATCGAATTTGAGGCGAGCCGCTTCGATTTCTTCCGCCGCCTGCTTGCGACCGGCCTGCATCGCCTTGGTGCCCACGGCCAGCAACACCATGTCGGGTAACTGCGACATGTCGGCGTTCGCATCGAGACTCTCGGCGAACCGCGTGAAGAGGTAGTCCTTGATCACGTCGACCATCTCAGAGCCCATCGCCATCAGTAGCGGATCATTCAGCAATCGCGTATACGGCTGATATGAGGCGCGGACCCGCTGCGCTCGTTGGGCGTCGGCCTCCGCATCGCCGCTCGGGAGTCCTGCGGCCTCGGCTTGAATCATCAGATGTTCGCGATCCGCCAACATGACCATCATCAGCGGATTCTCCGTCACCGCCGGATCGTCTCGAATAACGGCCAGTTCCTCGCGAGCGGCCTCCAACTGTCCCGCCCGTTCCAGCGCCTGGACTTTGGCAAACCGCGCGAACAAGCGTATCGCCGGGTTCTGCGCGGTAGCAATCGCCTGTTCCAGATCAACGATCGCATCGTCATAGCGGTTCATCGCCAATTTCGTGCGGCCGCTCAGGCTGCTGATACGGGCGTCAATTCCATAGTCTTCGGCCAAAGCTTCAACGGCGAGATCCTCGAGCATGCGCAGGCTCGTCCGCAGCATCCTCGCGCGCTGCGTGGCGGGATCGAAGGACGCTCGGTCCCGCTTTGCCTCATCGGCGCGACGCTGGAAGTACGGCCCTTCGTCGCCTTGCAGAGCTGCGTGGAGCATTGCCTCGGATCGGTAGAGCGGCAACAGCACCTTGCCATATCGTTCCATGCGGTCCCACCGGCCCGTGTTGCGATATACCGCGTCGAAATCATCGTGTCGCGTGATCAGCGTCGACATTGTGAGCCAGTGGTCTTCAAACGCCGCGTTCAGGACCTCAGCGGCCTCGGTGGACAGATCCATAAACAACTGTCGCTGCGCTTCAGTCGGTACGCCGAACTCAACGAACTGACCGGCGAATTCGCGATACTCCAGCATCCGCTGCAGCAATGCGCCGCAGTCCGTACCCCACCGGAACCACTGCGTTTCCCATGTATCGGGGTCGCCGCCGTCGGGCACGGCTGCCAGCAACGCCTGGTATTGTCGGCGGGCTTCATTGAACGCGGCCTCTCGGTCGGCGGGCTCGCGCAATGCATCGTCGAATACCAATTCGTGCTGTTTGATGATCACCAACTGTTGATCGATCGGCTCGGCCGGCGGATATTTCTTGATGTAGTAGATGATCAGGTCGTTTAGGCCCCAGTCTTCGAGGCCTCCGATGAAATCGTCCACGGACAGATTGCTGAGTTGGGCCGACGCGGGCGCCGCGCAGTGGACACACGCCGCGATCACGACCATCACGGGCGCCAAGGACCGCACGCGTCGCAACTCGCATTGCCACAAAGCCATGATCTCGGAGATCCAGCGGGACCTGTTCATTCAGCCACTGTTTGCCTTCGCAAAAGCGATATTGGTGAACTTGGCACGTGTCGCGGCATTGAACGCCCCGAAGACGTCATCCCAGGATACGTCGCCCTTGGGTTTGATGACGACCGGCTCATCGACGCTATAGATGCCATTGGGATTCTCGCCCTGATTGTTGCGGCTGAGGAAGTCGTACAAGCCGGACAGGCTGCCGACCTGCTGTCCGTTGACATCGATGAAGACCTGCGCATCGTGTCGTCGCAAGGTGACTTCGATCGGCTCTTTGGGAATCTCGACCGGCGTGGGCTTGGGCGGCCCCGTCGGCAGATCGGCCCGCAACACGCCTTCGTTCGGCGCGAACGCGGCGGTCAGGACGAAGAAGATGAGCAACTGGAACGTCACGTCCATCATGGATGTGAGATTCAACTGACCGACCCGACCGCGGCGATCGCCGTCCCCACGACGAGATGCATGATGCACCGTCTCGCTGTCGCGCACCTCACCGAGCGCTTCGGCATCAGTCGTCGGGTGGTGATTCTGTTCGGGGCTCACAGACGTACTCCATCGATCCAGATGATCGAGTTACTCTTCTTCGATCTCGGCGACAAGATTGATGCGATTGATCCCACTGATACGCGGGTCCTTCACATCGGCGATTGCCTGCATCACGGGGTCCACCTGATCGTAATCCAGCGTCATGTCGGCCCGCAGATCGACCTGCACCTCGCCGTACAGTTCAAGCTGCGCCCCAATCTCGCCGGCGAGCAGTTCGGTGATTCGGCTACCAATGGTGCTCTTGTCATAGGGGATGCGATTCCCACCGAAATGAACAGCGGCGGCGCGACGGCGGTCATTCTCATCGGGCACAATGCTGACAATCACGCTCTTGGTCTCACGATTGCGCTCGATCGCCTGTGATTCGTCGGGCTGCGGCACGTCCAACTGCGGCAATTGTTGTGCCGCGAAATTGGACACAAGCACAAAGAACACGATCAGCAGAAACGTCACGTCCATCAGGGACGTGAGATTCAACTCGATGTGTGCGGCGCCGCGGCGCTGTCTGGCCATGGGGAGAGTCCGATGACGGAACGGGTGACTGGGTGTCGCGTTACTCCGCGGGCTTGGGTTGCGCCGAATCGCCTTCGCCGCCGCCTCCGGACGAAGACCGGCGGGACGACGGCCGGAAGCGACCGATCAGTCCATCAATCACGACCACGGCCTCAGCGACCTGGGCATCGATGCGGGTGCGAATGAGCGCGTACGCGGCGATCGCCGGGATGCCGACAATCAGGCCCCAGAAGGTTGTGACCAGGGCCGTGGAAATCCCCGCTGCGAGCTCATCGGGTTTGGCCGTGCCGGCGGTCTCCACAATGCTCTGGAAGGTCACAATCATGCCGTACACCGTACCGAACAGCCCGATCATTGGTCCCACCGCGCCAAGGACGTTGAGCAGTTCGAGCTTACGCACACGTCGGGCCGCGAGCAGATCGCTGGTCTCCTCGACGGCCCGTTCCATCGCCCCGTATCCATTGGACGCTTCGCCCAGGGCCGCGTGCATGGTCTGGCCGAACACGCTGTCATCCTCCGCCGTCAGGTCGATGGCGCCGCGGAAGTCGCGTTCTCGGATGAGTTGCTCGACGGCCTCGACTGCATCGTCAGGCAGGATCATCGCCGCACGATTCAAAAGCACGTGATAAATCGTCAACGACACCGACACGAGCGATAGCGCGATCAACAGCCAGGTCACGATCAAGCCCAATCGGTTGCCCGGCCAGAAGAACATCTCAAAGGCGCTGGTCCATCCGTCATCCTGGGCCAGGGCCGGTCGGGCTGCGACGGCGATGATCGCCACGACCAGCCAGATCACGCGATTCGGTCGGTACGTCAAATCTGACATCGGAATCCCTTCAATATGCATCGGGGGGCAGACCCCGCAGTTAGCCAATCCAGACCCGTCGCCGGCACGATGCCGCGCGGGCACACAATTCCACTACTCGTCGCTATCGGGAATGTCCGCATCCAGCAGCTCATCGATGCGTTGTCTCTGGTGGGCCGAAAGCTCATCCCGGTCGCGAGCTGCCGACAGGAGGCGCTCAGCTTTGTCATACGCGCCACGTTTGTGGTAGATCTCGCCGGCGCGCATCATGCAAAATCCGGCGTAAGGGCCGCGCTCGAAATGGACCACCACGCGCATCAGCGAAATCAGCGCATCCATGTCCCGGCCGAGTTCCGCTTCAGCCAATCCCCGGTAATAGAGGTGGCGTGACAAGGGCGCATTACGCTTCTCCAGCTCCACATCCGTACGTTCGATCACCTGCTCGAATTGTCCGGCGTTCAGCAGCCGTGCAACGACATCATTGTCAGTGACAGGAACTCTAGGCGCCGCGTCCGGCCCGACTGTGCCCGATTCATGCGATTCGGCCGAACCGGGCGCGGTTGTTTCCCGCGACGCTTCGTGCAGTTCATGTCCGCTAACGCGGGCGATCAGCATCTCCAGCGCACGTCTGGCGATCAGGTCGTTGGTCTCACTCAACCGAGCCTGCGCTCGCTGAACGGCGTCGGCCTGCGCAGTAGCATTCGGCGGGGCGGCTGATGGGACAAGCCACATCATGTGCGCGCCGTGGTCGGCTTCGATCATGTCCAGATACTGCTGGAGGGCTTGATCGAAATGGCCCGACCGATCGTGTGCCTGGATGAGCCTCGCCCGGACCAGCGTACGCATCGGGCCCGGCTTCAACTCGTCGACAAGTTTCTCGTAGGCATCGATTGATTCAGCGGGATCACCATCAAAAAGTGCCTGCTCAGCTTCGTTGAAGGCCGGATGATGCTCCAGTTGGATACGCGTCACATCGCTGATCGACACGCGCCGTTCCGATCCGTTCAGTTCATAGACCAGTCGGCCATCTTCCAGGCCGATGATGCGAATCCCGGGATATTGGATTTTCTTGATGTACGCCGAGTCGGCCTGGGCCGAGTAAGGTTGGAAGATGCTTATCGCTATCGCGACCACCGCAGCCAGGGCAATCAATTGACGGGCATGTAATTTCATTCAGCTATCCCTAGATCGTCCTTGGACACGAAGCGGTGGATGCCGCCGTGCTCCTGTGAGATCGATCTGAGCGTGTCGAGTTCATCCGGATAGAGAAACTGAATAGTGTTGATCTTCGTGCGCCGCGTAGGGTTGAGCTGATCCAACATGTCCAGCAGGACGTCGCGATCAATCTCATATTGCCGGTCGCCGGTAATATCATCAGAGAGCAGAAAGATCAGATCGGGCTTCCGCTCAAACGCCCGTCGCAGCGCCTTGATGGGATTTGACGATCCCTGCGGCACCACATTGCCTTCACCTTCACTGATCCAGTCGATGATGCGGCTCTTGTTCGCGGAGGTCGCTCGCCAGGGCCGGCTGGACTTGGTCGCGTGGCCCTTGCGCAGCACCTCAAAGGCCTTGTCCTGTTGGAAGAAGATGACGGTGAACCTCTGTTTTTCGATTAACTGGCTGATCGAGCGTTTGAGTTCCTTGATCACAAACTGGAACGTATCAATCAGCGATCCCGAAGCGTCCACGATGTAGACGATGCGCTTGGCGTTGCCGCCGGCCCCATAAAAATTCGTCTTCGGGGCGCTCGATCCGCTGGACACAAACCTATTGAGCTCGCTGCCTGATGACGCGCCGGTCAGACCCGAGAGCGGGAGTTTGCTCTGGAGTTCGGTGTTCAGCAGATTCAGCGATTGTGAGTCGGAGACGTTCTGCGTGGCCACGTCGCGAGACTCGGTGCGTTCGGTCAGGTCGACCGGTTGCTGGGTGGTCAGCGCCCCGCCGGGCTGATCACTCCACTGCGCGATGGGGATGATGATCTCCTCGGGCTCGTCCGGTTTGGCGGCCCAGACAACAAACAACGTCAGGAGGATGACGCCGGCGTGGAGCGTGGCGGAGATGGCCCATGGCAACAACCACAACAACGTTGGATTGGCGGCCTGAACCACCTCATAGGCGGTCGGTTCAGCCGCCGCCGCGGAGGGACCGGACGTCGAGTTGTCTTCGGCAAAATGCAGCCACATGGTCGGTGTCTTTCGCGGTCCGCGACAAAGTCATCGAAGCCCCGGCGGTCAATCGGCACAGGGAATAGACGCCAGGCCGCCTGTCATCGATCACATGTTCCATTGAAGCCGGTGTTCCGTAAGTTGTCCAGTGCGTCGGTGGTCGCGTAGCGGATGGTGCCGGCCCGCGGTCAGTTGGGATCGCTCTTGGTCGTCGGGGCATGCTGGTTCAACTCTTCATCAGTTTCGTCGCTCAGCTTCCGGCGATCGATCACGTATTGCTCCATCCCCTCGGGGACCGGAAACGCCTTATCGGGGTCCAGGCCGAAACCTCGGGCTTCCTCGCGCAACTCAGGACCGTTAAACCAATACATTTCCTGCTGCGTGGGCAGGAGCAGGCGACTCCACAGTCGGGCCTTGAGTCTGGGGCTCAACTGCTCGGGCGGCATCTCCAGTTCCCTCCGCAGCACGTCCCTGAACATCACGCCCAGCCTTGGCAGGGATCTGGCCGGCGGCTGCGACGGATCGGGACTGGTGAGGATGCGCTTACTCTGATAGCTTTCATGGACATGTCGCGCTCGCCGAAACAGCGGGCCGACGACCTCCATCTTGCCCCTGACATAGCCAAGGTGAATCGCCTGCCGGAACAGACCTTCGACGGCGCGCTTGATCTCGTCCATGCCTTCCATACCCGGGTCGCGGCCAAGCTCCTGAATGACGAAGTCGTCCAGGGTCTGCGCGTATCGGGCTTCGCGATCCGCCTTGAAATCGTGGTATTCCCTTCTCAGACGTTCATAGACCAATGTCGCCATGCGCCGGTCACCGTTGTAATAAGCCAGCTGCACGGCCCAGATCAGAAAGTTCTCGTGCCCGGCCCTGAATGTCATTGGCGCGTCTGGGGCGCGTTCCCACGTGTCTTCTTCGGAAAAGCGATGACCCGCGGCAAAGAACACCCGTTCATAGGCGGGGATCTGACGCGGGTCAGCCATCATCACGGGATAGTGGCCGTCGACCGGATCAAAAAGCAACTGCCCACTGTCGCGCAATTGCTGACTCGCGTGCATCACCTGACGATAGGTGTTCAACACGTCCAACTGCTTGTCGTGCACGTTGAGCAGGCGGCGTGCCACTATCTCGCCGAGCGCGGCCCAATACAGCGCATGCGATCCGGGATGGCGCCAGTCCAGCGGCAACGGGCGATCCTCGGGCTCCCAGGCATCGAGATACGCCTGCTCATCATCCACTTCAGGGAACGCCGATCCATCGATCAGCGAAAGCATCACGGATGGATCCATGTGGTAATGCTCGTAGAGCACCTTGGCCCGAAGGAACGCCAGCAGCGTATCGCGGACCTCGACATCGATCGACTCGTCCGCGATCCAGTCGACAAGGCGCTGATCGACCGGATAGGTCAGGAAGCGATTGGAGGCGATGTATTGCACCTCCACCGAATTGCGCAACGCCATCGCCCGGCCGATCCCGCGCAGCAGCTCCACATCCGGCGCATATTCCTGATCGATCAGCTTCTGCAGTTCAACGACGGCCCGGGTGTGCGCATCGTCTTCATCGCCGGACGCGGCGAGTTTGAATGACTCGACCGGATCATGTTCGTCCGCCAACGGTCGATTCGGATCCACGTGAGCCGCGTAGGCCTCGGCGATGGGGAGAAAGGCGTTGAGCCCATTAATGGCCCGCCCTTTGGCGGGCGGCCCGAGCACCTCATGCCATTCCCGCGCAAACTCCCGCCGATAATAGAAGTGCATTTCGTCGGCGTGATGGCCAAGCTTATGCAGAAAGATCCAGGACAGTTCCCGGTACAGCAGAACGCTATCCGGATTCAGGGGGATTCCCTGATCGCGCAGCAACGCAATGCCATCACGCACCCACTTCCAGCGTTCCTCGGCCTTGGTCGTGGCGACCGACACGTTGTACGCCATGTTCCACGCATGGAAGAGCCAGACCTTGGGGTAGCGCGGGTGGAGTTGACAGATCCACTGCGCCAGGTCGTTCATCTCCTGGAAGCGCCCTTCTTCCTGCATGTTGTTGAGTCGAAGCCACATCAGGTCAACCGCCAAGCCACGGAATGCGCCAAACATGACATTGGGTATCGCAATGTCGGGCGGCATGTTATCGACAACACTCGGATTGAATGTGATTTGCAGCGCTTCGCGCTGCTGATTGATCGAGCTCATCAATGCGCCGCCACCACCCGCGGATGCGAACAGGACGACGATCGCCAGCAGGATGATGATTCGGTTTCTGGACATCATCAGATCACGCTCACTTTGGTCGGACGCGCGATTTGGGCCGTGTGGCTGATCCTCATGATTGATACTCCGGTACCGACGGATCGGTTCACTCGCGCCCGCACCGAGAAACGCTACACCTGAACGCGGGCCAGTTCGCGGCGGCTGAACACGATCCAGCCGATCACACCGACCACGCCGGTCCACACGAGCAGAATCCATCCCATGGCCCGGTAGACCTGCGACCACGACACCGCCAAGCCGGATGAGACCTGTTCGATCGGCGACACTTTGGCGTATTGGTTCAATACCTGCGCGAATGATCGGCCGATGACGCGCAGCGATGTTTCAACGCCGATCGCGACCGGATTCGTCTCTCCCGGTGAGTTATAGCTCGCTGCGGCCTCCACGATGAACGAACTGGCCATGGCGGCACAGAACACCAACAACGACAGCAGACTCGCGATCGGAAACCCCAGGAACGTTGCCGCAGTCAACCCCAGCATGGCTAGGAACGCGAGCCGCAACCAGATGATGCACAGCGAGCGCAGGAAGTTCATCTCGAACCCGCCGACGCGATACAGCACCTGCATTCCCTTGGTGTACGGAAACGAGATCTCGCTGGGCAGCGTCTGCAAGCCACCGGATTCATCATAATAGAAGTTCCGGAACGTCAGAATCAGCACACCGTTCTCATCGATCGCGCTGGTGGGTATGTGGCGCGTTCGATATTCGTCCGGTGGTGTTGACACTGGAATCAGTCGGCCGTTGGCCAGAATCTCAAACCGCACATTGTTCTCACCGATCGGTTTATCGGCGAATACCTTGAAACGCAGTTGGATGTAGTCGTTGTTCCGCTTGGCTTGCTGAAGATTGCGGAATTGGTAGTTCCGCGATTCATTCTGTGGAATGTTGAGCCACATGTATTCGACGCGATTCTTAAGCTGGTCCCACACTTCCTCGGCGCCCAGTTGTTCGATCATGCCGGGGTCTTCCCGCCTGATCTGCTCAAACCGCTCTTCGGCCTGCCGCAGCAGATCGGCCGGAGCCATGAGGTCAACCGAATGGCGTGCGGTCAGAACTCCCTCATGCAACAGTTGCCATTCGTAGATCGCCGACTTTAGTTCATCGTAGCGCGTGGGCAGAGGTTGAATCCGTTCCAACAGCGGACGCGATCCGATCTCTCGCAGTTGCTCGATGCGCTCGTCCAGGTCGGAGATACGTTTGGTCAGCGCGATCTCCCATTCCTCATCGCACCAGATGCTCAGTTGCTCGTGCAGCGCCTTGCCGGTGATCTCATGCCGCACCGCCAAAGCGCGATCGGGTGACGTGCTGTCCATTCGGTCCAGTGCAATGGCGAATTCATCACGCACCTCGCGCTCAGACTGAGGCACCAGATAGACCATCACGAATCCATAGATCGCGCCGCCGGCCACGGCCAGCAGCGCCAAGTTCAACAGCCCGATGCCCAGCCACTTGCCGAACAGGAACGCACCGCGCCCAACGGGTTTGGCCACGATCGTGTGAATCTGCTTTTGAGCAATCTCCGTGCTGAGCGTGCTGCACGACAGGAAAATCGTCATCAGCCCAAGCAGGACGGTCGTGGCCATCAAACTGAAGCTCAGGAAAGTCTGGACACGGTACCGCACGGGTTCGCTGGGATCGATCAAAAATGGCAGCCACGGCAGAATCAAGAGCAAGCCGACCACGAACACCATCGCGATCTTCATGCGCATCGCCTCAGTCAGCATCGTGCGGGCCACGCCCAGCGGCGCCCAATTGAACCGCAGCACCAGGCGCAACGCGGCCATGACGATAACGAATTCCCAGAACAGCAGTTGTGCATAGCCGAGGATTTGGCCGAACGCCGTCTGCGAAATGGGCGTGCCGGTGATTCCCGCCCAACTCCCGTCAACGCCGACCTCAAATGCCAGCAGCGTGGAGAACGCGCCGACCCAGCCGCCGAGGCCATCTTCGCGTTGCAGCATGCGGACAAACCCAACCGCAAATATGATCGCCATCGGCAGGCCCGCGACAACACTGAACAGGCGACCGGGCGTGCTCTGCCATGGATACGACGAGCCGACCTGGGCCCAGATCCACACGGCCAGAAAACCGGCCAGCGACACAACGAACGCTCCAAGCGTCCAGCGCACCCACAGCCGCTGAAGCCATTGGTTCGTTCGCCTGTTGCGCGGGTCGGGCAATCCGTTCATCCCTCTTGATCAGCGGCCCGGCGGGCGGCAACAGCGCCGGCGCCTCGGACGAGTGATCGATTCCCGAGTCACGGGCCGCATCATGACTTGCCGTTTGGACCCAGCAGATCGTCAATCACGCCTCGATCCACCGGTTCGTCCGATGACGATTCCTGCGGTTCCGCTACATCCGCCGGCGCGGCGGGTTCCTGCACGGGTGTTGCGATGTCCACCGGGGCCGGTGCCGACAACTGACTCAACACCGACTCATCCGGCTGGGTGTCAGGCGTCGGCCCAGGGGGCGCTGCCGCCGGCTCAACCGGCCGCGGGGTGACCGGCTCGTCGGCGACCAGACGGTCAATCACGTCTGATCCATCAAGATCCTCCGGCAGATGCGCATCCCGCACCAGGAATTCCGCGACGTTGCCGCCACTTGTCGCGCCGCTCGTCGCCACCCCTTCAGTCTGTGCCGCGTGCACGATGTTCAGAAACAGCGTTTCCAGTTTCTGACGCGGCTGCTCAACCCGTCGCATCGCCTGACCCTCTTCGACCTCCAACACCTTTTCGATCTTATTGAGTGTGTCCGGCTTCAATACGCCTGTTTCGATCACCATCGAATCATGTTGCGTCAGAAGCTCGTCCACCGTGCCCTCGGCCCGCGCCCGCCCGCCGTACAACACCGTCACGCGATCGCACACGTCCTCGACGTCGGCCAACAGATGCGACGAGAGCAACACCGTCTTGCCCCGATCGCGCAGTTGTACGATCAGGTCCTTGATCTGCCGCGTGCCGATGGGATCCAGGCCGGTCGTCGGCTCGTCAAGAATCAGCAGGTCCGGATCGTTGATCAGGGCCTGGGCCAAACCGATGCGTCGCTGCATGCCCTTGGAGTATTCACCGACGGGACGGCGCTGCACGGCATCCAGCCCGACCATCTCCAGCAGCATGTCGATCCGTCGGTTGCGGGCGTGTCGATCCAGATGAAACAGTCGGCCGTAGTAGTCCAGCGTCTCCCGGGCGTTGAGGAAGCGATAGAGATACGACTCTTCAGGCAGGTATCCGATGCGCTTCTTGATCGCCACGTCGGTGGGCAGCTTGCCCAGCACGGTGACGCGGCCGCGCGTCTTGAAAAGCAGGCCAAGGATGATCTTGATCGTGGTTGACTTGCCCGATCCATTGGGCCCCAGCAGGCCGAACACCTCGTGAGGGATGATCTGCAAGTTCAGATCATCCACCGCGGTCACGCGAGCGCGCATCCAGAAGTCGCGGAAGATCTTCGTCAGTCCGCGACATTCAACAATCGGTTGTTCGGTCAACTGAACCATCACGCTCCGTCCGCGCCCGGCGTCATCGCGTCAGATAGGGAGATTTAGACCCCTCTTTTTCTGTGCGCCGTTTCTTGTATTTCTCAATTTCGTCCTGGCGCCTCAGCTCCAGATCCGCGCTGATGTCGAAGTAGGCATTGGGGCTCATCCCCGGGGGAATATGAAACGTCTCCACAGTTCGGCTGAGAATGCGGGCATACGCATCCTGCCACAGAAGATCCTTCAGCAACTCCGGCGTCTCCTGATACGTCGACAGCAGCGACGTGAAGCGCTCGGTTTCGGCACGCAGTCGCTCTTCGATATCCGTGCTATTGCTCCGCGCCTCGGAGATCATTCTTGCGACCTGGCCACCGACGAGGTCGCCGGTGATGATCGCCGCCAGTTTATCGTCGGCCGCCGCGATGTCGTCCTCGTTGCCACTACGGCGGGCGGCTTCATACGCATCGATCGCCGCAATGACGCGATCGTATTGTGAGCCGGCAGCCGCTTTCAACACCGTGGTGCTCTGCGTGTCGGCCTGCTCGACCAACTGCCGCTTTTCGGACTCGGCTTTGGTCTTGGCGTCAAACGCCGGCCGGGCCGTTAGCGCCACGATGCGCCGGGACCACGCAGCGCTTTCGACTTTGATGCCCGCGCCCAATCGATCCAGCTCTGCCTGAATCTTGAATTTCAACTCCTGTGCTTCGCCCGACGGCGAGGACGACGCGCTCTTCTGATCAAGGCTTCTCTGGAAGCTGTCGACGGACTGACCACCCACGATCTTCACCGCGGCCTGCTGCGCGGCCAATCGGACGAATTGGTCGGCACGGGCCAGCATCTCGTTGGTATCACCAGAAGCACTGACGTTCTGAATAAAATCACGTGCGCCCTCGATGCGGTAGCTGATGTTCAGCCGACCATGGACGATATTCGTGTCACCGGTGAGCAGATAGCCATGGATGCCCGGTTCCAGCCGATCGCGGGGGTACTCAAGCGGCAGATCGTCTTCCTGGTCGACTTCGTCAGAGTTCCACCAGAACTCCTCTCGCAGTTCCACGCTCTGGCTCAAGGTCGGGATCTTGATAATCCGATCGATCGGCTCGGGCCACGCGACGTGTACCTGGCCCGGGGCGTAGGTGACGGCCTCGTTCCCAACGCTCACAAGTCGTCCGAATCGCAGTTTCACCGCGATTTCATTTTCCTCGACCTTGAACAGCCCGTTGATCACGAACAAGACGCCCACGACGACCATGAACACCTTCAGCACGCCGAAGCTGACGCGCAACGCGTCCGCCAGAGACCGGTTCGCCGCGTCCATGTCCTCCAACTGCAGTGGCGCATCGGGGTCCGGCAGCGGGTGGCCGTGGCTATGGTCATGATGCCGACCGTGCGGATCACCGCCGTGCGGTCCATGATCCTCTGGCGTGGGGGGTTGTTCTGCCATATCAGCCTTTTCAATCGGAGTGCATTCGAGCGGTCAATCTTTGGCGCCAACCATTTCGAATTGGTCGAACGGTGTCTGATCCGTGCCGATCAGGAATGTGGTCCTTTCCTTAAGGATCTGTTCCAGCGCCTCAATCCGACGCAGAAACACCGCGAATTCCTCGGCGGTCTTGAATACCTCAATCTGCCGAGCCACGGCCCGATGGCCCTCGGCCTCGATCTGCTTGGCGTACGTATCGGCGAACGACAGGATGCGTCGCCTGGCGCTCTCGGCCTCGGCCTTGATCTTGTCAGCCTGCGACTCACCCTCACTGCGCGTTTCCGCCGCAAGCCGCTCCTGCGTCGTGGTCATCGCCGCGAAAACCATCGGCGTCGCTTCGGGCGTCAACAGCACCCGGTGAATCCCGACCGATTCAATCTTGATGCCCCAACGGCCTTCATCCTCATCGATCAACGATTGAAGGGCTTCCTGGTATTTCTCTTCGATTTCCTCCAGCTTCAATTCATCCGGATCCACATTGGTCAGATTGTCGAAGGTATACCCGCTTCGGATGTTCCTGAACTCATCGCGCATCAGCGTGGTCAATTGCTCGCGGGCTTCGACCACGGTGCGCCTGGTCTTATAGAACGCCAGCGGGTCCTCGATTCTCCACGCCACGTAGTGCTGGATCACCACCGATTGTCCGTCCTTCGTCTTGGTCTGTTCCTCCGGTCCTTCCAGGATGCGCACGCGCGTGTCATACTTGATGACTTCCTGAATGGGGTACGGCCATCTGAAATGAAGATTGCCGAAGATGCCGCCACCATCACCCACCAGCCGCGGCTCGCCGAACGTCTTGAGCATGGCCTTCTCGTTGTAACCGACCTGGTACGTTACAGCGTAGAGGCCGAGCACAACCAGCATCAACACACCGATGATCAGAGTCCCAATGGTCCTCATGAGTCCATCCATTCCAATGAATTTTGTTTCTGTGGCTCAAACATCATCAACAAAGTCCGTTTCCTACCTGTGTTGCGTTTCGGTGCTATTGCGCCTCGGCGTCCATCAGCATTTCGTAATCGCCCACAACATCCTTGAGGTCGAAGCGCAAGATGGCTTGATCGAACTTGCCGACAAACATGTACTTCCGCGCGCCGCCCATTCCGCTGGCCAGGACTTCCAGCCACCGGCGCATCTTGTACAGACGTGGCGCCTGGCGATAGGCGTCGTACTGCGCTGCGAATCGCATGACCCGGCCGCGCTCCGCGTTCTCCACCTCCCACCTTGCGGCACGCGCCTCGGCGATGCGTACTGACGCAGCGCCGCCGGCCGATTCGATCAGCGTCTTGATCTGTTGATCCTTGTCGGCGATGGCTTCTGCGCTTGCCGATTGGCGCTTCAGGTCGTCGAGGTCTTCAATCTGCCTGACAATCATTCGGGCCTGCTCAGCGCTACCCGCCGCCGCCACGAGCGTCCTGATCGCCTCGGTCTCGGCCAGTTCCACCGCGATCTTCAATTCGCGCCGAGCTTGGACCGCCGCATGAAATTCCCCCGCCACCTTCTGCGGCGGATGGATGCTGGGTAGCAGAACGTTCACCACGGAGACGCCAAGCTTCTTTTCTTCGGCTCGCCTATTGATGTTCTGACGTAATTGTTCGTCGGCCCCGATGCGTTCCAGGCTGATCAACTGATCGATGTCATGCGCCAGCAGATAGCGTGTCACTTCACTCTCGGCAAGCACCGAGAGCGTCGCCTCTGCATTCACTTGATTTTCGACGTACGTCTTCAGGTCCTCGATGCGATAATGCAGCACGATCTCCGCGTTCACCAGCGAGACTGAAACCGGCGTCGTGTTCTCATCTGAGGTCGCAGAAGGATCGGTTCGCGCGGTCGAGATCGGCGATGCGACGATCAAATTCACCGGTTTTTCTTTGGTATGCGGACGGTCCCAAAGGATCGGCGCCAATGCGCCGTTGTCTTTCCTGAGCAATTCCGCCTTCGATCCGATCGGCAGCTCGCGGATGCGCTGCACGTCATGGTGCTCAGCCTTACTGATCGGCCAGGGCCATTTGAGATGCGGTCCCGGCTCGAGGGGGCCACCTCGAATCTCTCCGAATCGCGTGATCAGTGCCTGCTCGTGCGGCTCGACGACCACGATGCACGACAGCAGCAACAGGGCGACCAGACCAAAGCCGACCAGGCTGATAAACGCCCGCGACAGCAGTTGCCAGAACCAGCTGCGTGTGATTTCAAAGCCGAACTGATAGTTGATCGCCTCGTTGATGGTCTTGGCGATCGACTCCGGCTGCGTGATCAGACTCAGGATCCTCGAATCAAACGCCGGCCGCGGCATTTCATCGCGCTTGCGCGGCCGATAGATGTTCAACACGAAGTTCAGCGCGATCTCTGCACCGACCAGCAACATACACGCCGGAAGGCCCACGGCCAGTATCTTGAGCGGCCAAGCGACCTGGGCCCAGTAGGTGACGGCCATCGCGATGCCCAGGAGAAAGCTGGCCATCGACGCCCCCATCAGATAGCCCGCCCCACCACGCAGCGCTCGCCACGCCTCCACCGTCGCCATGCCCGCGATGTAGCGACTGATCAGGAATGCCCCGAGGGCGACGCCGATCAGAATGACCGCCGCCACCCGACCGTCCACGCCCTCGCCCATCCCGATCGTCGCTGCGGACGCCGAAACGTGCGTCACCATCAGCCAGAACCCGATACCGATCAGGTAGGCCGCCACCAGCAAACTGGTGATTGGCACCAGCCATCGGTACAGACGCTCCAGTCGCTTCCGAGCCACGGCCAGATCGTCCGCTGAGGTCTCAAAGATCGAACTCTCGGTGCCGTGACGCTGGGCGAGCTGCTCTGTCTCCATCGTCTCAAGCTGCTCAAGGCGATGCTGCTGGTAGACGACGACCAGGCACAACCAGATCATCAGGCCGCCGAACGCGTACCACGCCCCCACCTGGATCGCCGCAACCTCCGACCACATCCCCACAAACAGCAGCGCCCCCGCCACCAGGGCCTGGACCGCCAGTCCCCACAATGAGCGGCTGACCGCTCGCACGTATGTCTGCTGATCCTGATCCATTATGAATTCACCCTCATTGGCGAACGATTGAACGATCCTTGGGCACACCTTGGATCGTATGATCTGTTAGAACATTAGCAAGACTCACGAGAGATACGCCCGATGCTCAGGCAACTCTGGACTGTAACCCGCGGCACGTTCACCGAATCGATCCGCCAGCCCATCTTCCTGGTGATGATGATGGTGTGTCTGATCTGGCTTGTGATGTTGATGAAGCTGTCGCAATTTTCGATGGACCCCTGGAGCGATGACGACCGTCTGATGGTCAATCAGGGACTCAGCGCACTGGGTTTCTTCGGACTGTTGCTGGCGTGTTTCACGTCCGCAGGCGTGCTCAGCCGCGAGATCGACAACAAAACCGTGCTGACGGTCATCAGCAAACCGATCGGTCGGCCGATCTTCGTGGCGGGCAAGTTCCTCGGTGTCGCCGCGGCGATCGCCCTGGTTTTCTGGGTCTGGCTGATCGCCCTGCTGATGCTCGTCAGGCACGGCGTGGTCGCCACGGGATCTGATCAGACCGACTGGGTCGTCATCACCTTTGCCACCGGCGCGCTGGCCGTGGCCGCGGCCATTTCGGTCTGGGGCAATTACTTCTACAACTGGGTGTTCACATCGACGTTCATCATCGCCACTGCGGTTGCGGCGCCGATCGCTTACCTGCTGATCCTGCTGATCAATGACAAGTGGGAGTTCCAATCCATCGCCACTGAATTCACGCAGGAAAACATCGTCATCACACAAGTGGTGATCGCATCGGCGCTTGTACTCGAAGGCCTGTTGATCCTGACCGCCGTGGCGGTGGCGTGTTCGACGCGCCTCGGTGTGGTGATGACGCTGCTGATTACCGCGGCCGTCGCGGGGCTGGGCCTGTGCAGCGACTACATGGTCGGCGGCACAGCGGAGCGGTCGCTGTGGCTCGACAGTGGGACCGTCAGTGGTGACTGGCCGCTCATCATCGGCGCGAAGGTCGGCTACGCGATCATTCCCAATATTCAGATCTTCTGGGTGGCCGACGCCCTGACCCAGCGCAACGCCGTGGCAATGGGGTACCTCGGTATTGTCACGGTCTACGCTGCCCTCTTCGTGGTGGCTGCGCTTGGGGTGGCCGTTGCGCTGTTCCAGACGCGCGAAACCGGTTAGCGCTGTCGGACCCTTCGTGCAACGGGATTTGAAACGACTAATGATGGTCATGATGCTTCAGAACGTCCGCGCGTATCAAACTTTCGATCCGTACCAAACAGTTTGGCTTACGCCGGGACTGCTGACGGTGGCACCGGCGACACGGGCGCTGGTTTGGGCCCGGTAGGCTCGGGCTGGGTGCCCTCGGCCTCACCGTGTTCAAGATCCTCTCCCATCCGCACGAGGCGAGCTGAATTGAACACGACGATGATCGAGCCGATCGTATGGAACAGCACTGCTAGGATCGGATTAATTTTGCCCATCGCACTGAGCACCAGCAGTGTCACGATAAAGACCACCGCGAACCCGAGATTCTGCGTCACCACGCCGATCGTCTTGCGGCTTAGGGTGATCAGGAACGGGATCCGGTTGAGATTATTGTTCATCAGCGCCACGGAAGCCGAGTGAATCGCGACGTCCGATCCCGCGGCGCCCATGGCGATCGACATATTGCCCGCGGCAAGCGCGGGCGCGTCATTCACGCCATCGCCAATCACCGCAACGATGTGGCCGCGATGTTTGAGGTCATCGACGATTTGCAGTTTCTCGGCCGGCAGCACCTCAGCCTGCACGTCCGTGCAGTGCATTTCCGACGCCACCCGTCGCGCGACCGACCATCGATCACCGGTCACCATGACCAGTTGCCGCATGCCCAGTTCCCGCAAATCATCCATCGCCTGGGCTGCGTCAGGTCGAGTGCGGTCTTCCAAGCCGATCCAGCCAAGCAGCTGACCGTTATGCACGACGTAGAGAAGACTCAGACCCTCGACGTCGGCGCTCTCGGACGCGCCAATGTCAACGCCGCACTCAGCCAGCCAACTGTCACGGCCGATCAGCACTTCACCGCCACCGATGGTCGCTCGAACACCGCGCCCTGGAATTTCTTCAAAATCAGTGGGTTGTGATAACTCAAGCCGCGCTCGGCGGGCGACATCGGTCACGGCTCGTGCCACCGGATGCCTCGAATTCTGCTCAGCAGAACCCGTCAGTCGCAGCATCTCGGCCGGATCAACGCCATCCGCCGGCTGGGCGCGTGTCACGCTGAGTTGGCCCGTCGTCAATGTGCCGGTCTTGTCGAACACGATCGCGCTCAAATGCCGGGCGACTTCCAGATCCGTCACGTTTTTGACCAGCACGCCCAGTCGCGCCGCAGCACTGAGCGCCGCGACCATGGCCGTGGGCGTCGCGAGAATGATCGCACACGGACACGCGATAACCAGCATCGCGATGACGCGCTGCATTGCATCGTCGTGCTGCTTGTTAAAAAACCAAACGATGAACGCGATCATCAGCACCGTCGGCGTGTACCAAAGGGCATAGCGATCGATCAATCGCATGATGGGCGTACGCGTCTGTTCGGCGTCCAGGATGAGCTGCTGCACGCGACCCAGTGTTGTGTCCTGTCCGGCCTGCATGATCTCGATGTCAAGCAGGCCGGTCATGTTGATCGTCCCACTGAACACTTGGTCGCCCACGGCCTTGTCAACGGGCAGCGACTCGCCGGTGATGTTCGCCTGATTCACCGTGCTCTGGCCGCTTCGGATGCGTCCGTCGCCGGGAATATTGTCGCCCGGACGCACCCGCACGACGTCGCCCGGCTGTAGATGACTGGCGTCGACTTCGACTTCGCCGTCGTCGGTGACTTTCGTCGCCCGCGTTGGGGTGATCCGCACCAGCGATTCGATGCTCTTCCGCGCCCCCAGGGCCGTGCGATGCTCGATGAGCACCGAGATAATCATGAAGAAGGACACAGCGCCGGCGGCCTTGTAGTCCCCAATCACGAACGCCGCCACGACCCCCAGTGCCGCCAGTTCGTTCATGTGCATATGGCCGGTGTACAGGTCCTTGGCCGCCTGAACGACCAGCGGCACCCCAAGCAGCAGAGCCGCGAATAACGCCAGCATATTGGGATAGAAGGGGTTGTCATAGATGCCTTCGGCGGCCCACGCGGTCAGCAGCAGCGTGCCGCCGGCCAGTGTGAGCAGGATCTTCAGGGAAGCGCGGCCTTCCTGTGCCTCCATGATGTCCTTCATATGTTCATGTGCCATAAGGAGTTCCAGTCCCGCAGAGATGTTCGACGCCTGCCCGTGCCGCCGCTGGCCGATCTGTTGAGCCATTGCCGGGATAGCCCATATACGCAGCTACGGTTCGCTGGGTTCAGCCCGATTGCGAATGTAGTGGCCAAAACCTCGCCGGCTATTCTCACCAGGATTTCGACCGATTGATCGCCGCTACCTCCAAATCGTTCAGAACTGCCTCAGGAATCGCACGTCATTCTCAAACAGCCAGCGGATGTCCCCGATGCCGTACCGGCGCATCGCGATGCGTTCAATGCCCATGCCGAACGCAAAGCCCGTCCATTGCTCCGGGTCATACCCGACCGCCTTGAACACGTTGGGATTGACCATCCCGCACCCGCCAAGCTCCACCCAGGACCACTCACCCTTGATCTGCATCTTGATGTCGAGTTCGGCACTGGGCTCGGTGAACGGGAAGTAGCTCGGCCGCAGGCGGACCTCGGCTTCGGGCCCGAACATCGCGTGGGCGAATTGAATGAGCGTGGTTTTCAAATCCACCATGCTCACACGGCGGTCCACGTACAGCCCTTCAAGCTGATGGAACATCGAGGAGTGTGTCGCATCGTGCGTATCCGGCCGATACACGCGGCCCGGCACGATCACGCGGATTGGTGGGTCCTGTGACTCCATCACGCGAATCTGCACCGTCGAGGTCTGCGTCCGCAGCAAATGCGTTGGATCCAGATAAAAATTGTCCAACGGGTCTCGCGCCGGGTGCTCTTCAGGGATATTCAGCGCGATGAAATTGTGATGCTCGTCTTCCAGTTCCGGCCCTTCGGCCACCTCAAACCCCATCCGCGCAAATACATCAATCAATTCGTCGATCACCTGTGTGATCACGTGTGACCGCCCCAGCCGCGGCGGCATCCCCGGCTCGGTGATGTCCAATAGCGGCCCCGTGGCCGCCAACCCACCGCCCCCGACCGATGCCTTCCTGGCGTCGTATTGCTCCTGCAGTTGATTCTTCAGGGCGTTGAGCCCCGCCCCAAGCTTGGGGCGTTCCTCCTTCGAGGCGTCTTTCAACCAGGCCATTGCCGCTTTGAGCTGCCCCTTGCTGCCCAGATACGCGATTCGGAACTGCTCCAATGACGCGGCATCGTCCGCTGAACGAAGCGCCGCGACGGCGTCGGCCTCTAACTGATCTAACCGCTCCAACATGGGCGAGATAGCATACGACTGGGCCACGGTGATGCCAAGTGGCCCTGCAAGATCATGCTATTATCACCGCCACCATGGACATGGACCCAGGCAATTCCGCATGGCGCAGCCGTCTGATCTGTGGGGCGCTGATCCTGCTGACGCTGATCGTCTATTGGCGTGTCGTCAGCTTTGAGTTCATTCACTTTGATGATGCGGATTACGTCTGCAAGAACCCGCACGTTTACACCGGGCTCACCGCCGACAACATCATCTGGGCCTTCACCAAATCCCACGTCGCCAACTGGCATTCACTGACATGGGTCTCGCTGATGATCGACGCGCAGATCACTCGGTGGATCGGAAACGACCCCACCGAACACAACCACGCACACGTCTTTCACGCCACCAACCTCCTGCTCCACGTCGCCAATGTCCTGCTTGTCTTTGCCGTTTTGAACCTGATGACCCATGCGCCCTGGCGCTGCGCCTGCGTCGCCGCGATCTTCGCAGTCCACCCCATACACATTGAATCCGTCGCATGGGTTGCCGAACGCAAGGATGTGTTGAGCATCCTCTTCTGGTGGCTCGCGGTCGGGGCATATGTGCGATACACAACGCATCGATCCTACGCGTGGTATGCGCTCGTGGCCGTCTTCCTGGTCATGGGCCTTCTCGCCAAGCCCATGCTCGTCACACTCCCGTTCGCTCTGCTCCTGCTCGATGTCTGGCCGCTGAACCGACTGAAACTGCCCGGAATTCACATTCAGCCGGACACCACGCACAGCACGACCACCACCTGGACCCGCGCGGTGATCGAGAAATTACCCCTCCTGCTCATCGCCGGCGCTGCCATCGCGCTCACCATCCATGTGCAGAAACACGCAGGAGCCA
>NYZD01000066.1 GCA_002685935.1 Planctomycetaceae bacterium
CGAGGTTGCCGCCGAGGTCGGTGCCGATCGTGACGGTGGTCGAGGTGCCGGAGGGGCCGAGCGACAGATCACCGAGCAGGGCGCCGCGGAGGTTGACGGAGCGTGCTGCGCCGATGTTGACGTTGGCGCCGGCCTGGACGTCGCCGCCGAGGAGGAAGGAGGTGACGCCGTCGCGGATGTTGATGTTGGCGCCGGTGAGGATATCGCCGTCGGCGCGCAGGGTGCGGATGTACAGGGCATCGATGTTGCCGCCGATGTCGGAGCCTGAGACGAGGACGGTCTGTACGGCGCCGTTGGGCGCGGCGAGGTTGCCGAGCATGTCGCCGCCGGTCACGCGCACGGTGGTGATGTTTTCCAATGCACTGGTGATGGTGACATCGCTGTTGACGCTGCCACCGGTGACGGTGAAGGTTCGGAGGGTGCCGCCGGTGGTGATGTTGACGTCGCTGCCGATCCCGTCGCCGACATCGCCGTTTCGGACCATGAAGGTGGTCAGATCGTCGCCGACGTTGATGCTACCGCTCATCAGGGCGGTGCCGACCTGGGGTGCATCGGCGGTGATCTGGTAGGAGGTAAGCTTGCCGGTGACGGTGAGATCGCCGGTGACCAGTCCGTCGATCAACATGCGTGAGAGGTCGCCGATGACGGACATGTTGAGCGCCATGACATCGCCGCCAGCGGTGACGTCGCCGCGCCCCATGTTGAAGGTGCGCAGGTTGCCCTGGATGAGCATCTGGTCTTCGAGGCCGTCGAAGGGGGTCTGCGACCCGAGCGACCCGTTGATGTTCATGGTGGTGACATTGCCGATGACCATGAACGACCCGTCGAGCATAGACCCGCCGAGGGTGAAGGTCTGCAGCGCGGTATGATTGGGAGCGACACCGTCGATGAGGACGGTTCCGGAGAGGTTCTCGTCGATCTGGAGCCTGCGGACGGCACCGTGGACTTCAAGGATACCGTCCATATTTCCGCGGACGCGCATGTTCTGGATGTCGCCGCTGGGCCCGTCGGTGCGGATGGCGGAGTCGATGACGTGTCCGAAGATGTCGATGTTGCGGATTGGGCCGGCGACGGAGAGCTCGGTGCCGGTGATCCCGGCGTGGGGGGTGAATCGTCCCAGCGCACCGGTGATGAGGAAGGAGTCGGCGATGCTGAAGGGGACGGGGGCGCCGCGGGTGATGATGCCGGTGAAGGAATCGCCGACGGAGATTTCGAGTTCTTCGATGCGATGGCCGGTGACGAGGCCCATGGATCGGGCGCCCTGATAGGACACTTCGGAGATACGACCGTTGAGGAACGCGTCTTCGAATGCGGGAGTGCCGCGATCGTCGATGGCGATGCCGGGCAGATGGAAATAGAGGTCGGTGAACGTTGAGGGGGGGGCATCAAAGAACGGATCGAACGCGAACTGTTCGACCATGCGGACCGACGGCGAGAAGTCACTGACGTTCTGGGGCAGACCGGTGCCGAGCGCGGTGAGGTTGCCCATCTGGGTGCCGCCGATGAACTCGACGCGGCTGAATCCGTAGCTATCGGCGATGAAATCGCCGATGCCGCTGACGCCGATACTATCGACGATGGTTTCAAAGATGCCGAAGCCGTCGCGTACCGTCACATCGCCGACGGTCGGGGCAATGATGTGGGATCCGATGATGCCTGAAGCCGAACCGGTAAGAACAATATCGAGAATGTTCTCATCCAGATCGGGCAAGACGTCAAAGCGCCCTTCGAAGAGGAAGGGATTGCCCAACGTGGATTCGGCGGCGGCGACGAAGTTATTGATCAGCGACCCGTTATGGAGGCGGATCTTGTTGATGTTCGAGGTGGCATGGATATCACCGCGAATGTCGGCAATGCCGGTGACTTCCGGCGGAGCACTGGGATTGAGCAGTCCCTGGTTGTAGATGAGGTCGATGTTGCCGGTGAGCACGTCCACGCCACCGGGGACGGTCCCGCCGCCGTCGCTGCCGACGACCACGCCGCCGCCGACGTAGATGCCTGCGCGTCTGGCGCCGGCGCCCGAGGGCAGGACGCCTTCACCGACATTGAGGGTGCCGAGATTGCCGTTGACGTGGAGCGGCGCGGCGATGCCTTCGAAGAGATCGGGATTGCGTGACAGATCGGTGTTGGTCTGGGCGAAGACGAGGTGCCCGACGACTTCGATATTGCCGATGGCCTCGCCGGCCAACATGCGGATCACGTGCTCGGTCTGGATGTAGAGGCGCGGCAGGAAGTGGGGGAACGGCGCACCGTCGGTCAAGTCAGTCGAGCCATCGGGCACTAGCGCGGAGCCAAAGGGCAGTGAAAGCGAGCCGAAGGCACCGCCGATGGGGGCGAGGGTGGCGCGGGCATCGGCGAATCCGATGCTTCCCTGGGTTTGCAATCTGACGATGCTGCCGATGTTGAGGTTGGGAATATCGCCGCCGGTGTGGTTGATGATTCGGCTGAAGTTGATGCCGGGGGCTTCGACGTGGAAGATGCTGACTTCGCCGTCGCCGGTGATATCGACGCTGAGTTCCTGGGGGTCAAGTTCTGGGATGACGTTGCCGTTGAGATCGAAGCCGGCGCCGACGGCGACGTTGCCGAATTCGTCGGTGATGAAGTTGGGGCCGAAGACGCCGTCGGATGTGCCGGTCGTGTCGGTGCCGCCGACGGCGCCGGTGATCTCGAGCTCACCGATTTCCACCGAGAGGGCGGGGTCGACGAGGTCGCCGTGGATGTCGACGGATTGCCCGGCTTCGACTTTGACGACGACGACGCCGCCTTCGCGCATGGCATACGTGGCGACATTGACGATAGGCACGGGGAGGATGATGGTCGGGACCAGTTCGGCGGCGAGAATCAGTGCGGGATCGATGACGAAATCTTCGCTGTCGTTGGCGATGGTGATCTGTCCGCCGCCGTCGTCGGTGAAGGTGAGAAATTCGTCGGGGAGCAGTTGGATGTCGGTGGTGCCGGGGGGGGGGCTGGAGGTCCCGAAGAAGCTGGCGTCCTGATGGAGGTCGCCGCCGACGCGCATGTAGCGGACGTTTCCGCCGGGGCCGGTGAGAATGGGCATGCCGCCGAGGCCGTTGACGCCCCAATCGCCGGTGACATCGATCAGATCGATGATGCCGTCGTTGCCGACGCCATCGCTGTTGACGTAGATTCCGTCGAAGGTGAAATCGAAGAAGGGGGGTGCGACCGATCCGGCGCGAAGGCTGCCGAGGCCGCCGCCGGCCTCGATTCTCGTGAGAGGCAAGATGGGGCCGGCGGTCTCAATGACCTGGATATCGGCGCCGGCTGAGATGAGGGTGGAGGTGAGGAGTTCTTCCTCGTCTTCGTCGCCCTCCTCGCCTCCGCCGGTGGTGCCGCCGTTGATCTGGGTCAAGGCGCGGAACAAGCCGATGTCTTCGCTGACGACGTAGGTGCCGGTGCCGGCGCCGAAGGTGTCAAACGAGCGCAGGTCGCCGGCGGCGACATTGATGGATCCGTCGATACCACCGGGGGCAAAGACCGAGCCGAAATCGCCGCGGAGAAGCGTGATGTCGACGTTCGAGGCGACGCCTGCATCGGGGTCGCCATCGACGAGGCCCCGTGTGACCACGCCGCCGACGCCGACGTTGGCACGAGAATTGAGCGCGCCCAGCTCATCGCGTTTCTCCATGTCGGTGATGCGCAGGAGGTAGTCGATGCCGCTGCCAGGCTCGATGACATCGTCTTCGCCCTCGAGGTCGAAGACGTCGGTGATCTGGATGAAATACTCGCCTGGGATAACGGCGCGGACGCGCATGGGGACGCGGACGCCGGTGAAGCTGCCGGTGGAGCCGAATCCGATCGGGCGGAGTTCGGGGTCGAAGACGATAAAGTCGTGCAAGCCGTCGACGGTGACGGTGATTTCCTGTCCGGCGGTGAGGCCGACGGCGTACCAGTCGCCGAAGTCGGTGGGGAGCGGCGTGGTGGGGTCGGCTTCTTCGACTTCGTCTTCGAGGCCGCCTTCGAGGTTGGTTTCGCCGAAGACCTGGATGGAATCGGGGACGCCGGGGATGCCGCTGGCGACGGTGCCGAGGCGCTGGGCCTGGATGGGGTTGTCGTTGGAAAATCGGTCGTCGCCGAAAAACAGGCGATGTTGGCGGAATTCGGTGTCCACGAGGTTTTCGTCGCCGGCGGCCGGATCGCCCGCGATCAGGGAGCCGCGGGATTCGATCTCGTGCTGGGGCACTTTCTGGAGGGAGATGAACGGCGCGCTGTCGCTGTTTTCGACTTCGATGATCGCGCCGGAGGCGGAAGTGTCGATGGCGAGGTATTGGCCGAGGCGGCCGCCGATCTGCATGTCGACGCCACTGGAGAGGTCGTCTCCTCCGTCTTCCCCTCCTTCGTTCAGTGTGTCCTGATTGGCGTTGATGATGAGACTGCGGAGGTCGCCTTCGATCAGGAAGTTATCCTGGATGAGGGGGAACTCGGGGATGGGCAGGACGCCGGGCTCGGACCCCTGACCGGTGAGCAGCCATCCGACGTAGAACTCGTTCATGGCGCCGAAGATATCGACGTGTCCGAAGATGGCGCCGGCGAAGTGGAACTTGTTCATGTTCTGGTGCAAGACCGAATCGTTGTCCCAGTTGTTCATGACCATGAGGATGGACGATTCGACGCCGGGCCCTTCGTTTTCGACGCGGGCGGAGCCGGTGGCGTTGTCGACGACGAGGAAGCGATTGTTGAACGTGTCGTAGGTGATGGAGCCGACGGTCGGGCGCAAGGATCCGATTTCGGTATTGACGACGTTGCCCCAGGTGAGGAAGGGCTGGCCGCGGGTGGTCAGATCGATGTTGACCAGATTGCCGTCGAGCCCGACCTGCGCGAGCAGTTGTCCGCTGGCGTCAAAATCCATGGACCTGATGTCGACGAGTTGATCGTCGAGGGTGAAGAAGGAGTTGTCCGGTCCCGCGCCACGGCGCAGGAAGTTGCCCTGGAACGAGGCGGTGATATCGGCGATGGGATTGCCGGTGATATCGATCAGCCTGCCGCCATTGGGTCCGGCAGCCGGATTGACTTCCCAAAGCTGTTCGGCGGCATCGAGGAGGTAGAGGCCCTGCTGTCCGGGGATGGACCCTTCGCCGGGGCTGAAGGCGAGCGCGGAGGCGCCGGTGAGTTCATTGCCGGCGGCGTCTCGGATGGTGCCAACCGCGGTGAAGAGTTCGGTGGTCAGATCGATCGTGCCGAGCGTGAGGTTTCCGCCTTCACTGACGAACAACTCGTCGTCGGTGCCGATACCGTTTTCGGCGATGGCGAGATTGAGGTTGTTGAGATCGTTTGAGAATCCATTGAGGTCGGCGGCGATGCTGCTGACGCCGGTCAGGGCACGCGAGAGGGCGGGGTCGAACAGGTCGACGGCGATGATTCGGCCGTCGCCGGCCGGGGCGCTGCGGTCGATGGCGAGGAAGGTGTCGTTCCGGTCGATATCGCCGGCGGAGATGACGGCGGCGACGCCGGCGACGAAGATCTGGCCGTCGCCGTTGGTGGCGCCGGCGACTTCGGTGAGCACACCGGTGAATGGGTCCAATTCATAGACGATGAAGGTCGTGCCGGGGCCGCCATCGTCCTGGATGACGAAGAGCCCGTCTTCGGAATGCTGGGCGAGGACCTGGAAGGGATCGGTGGTGAAGTTATCGACGAGGGGATCGGGGTCGAAGTCGAGGACGATGGAACTGGGGGCGAACACTTCATCGGAGGGATCGAGGTCGAGGCCGGGGCCGCCGCCTGGAATCACGGTGGGGCTGAGCGTAAAGATGCGCTGGTTGGGATCGGTGAGGTAGTTGCCGATGAATCGAAGCTGGCCGTTTTCATCGATCTCCAGTGTGTTGATGTTCTCGATATCTTCGAAAGCGTTGCTGTCGTTGAGACCCATGATCTCGCCGAGGATCGTGACGGTGTTGATGCCGCCGAGGGGATCACGGCTGATTTCGACGAGTTCGAGGGGGGTGGCGGGTCGTTCGAGGATGGCGTAGGTGATGCCGCCGGGTGTGGCGGTGAGGCCTCGAATCGTGCCGCCGAGGTCTCCCAGGACGCCTCCGATGCCTTCGCCCGAGCGATCGATGGGGGTGGGGGCATCGACGACGGCGATGGAATAGAGATCTTCGCCGGAGTCGAAGGCGCCGGTGGTGACGTCTAGGTCGGCATCGCCGAAGTCCAAACCCACGAGGTTGCGCAGGGGCAGTCCGGTGATGGCGTCGACGATGTCGATGACGTCACTTTGTTCGCCGACGCGGCCGGTGAACGGATTGATGCGGCCTAACTGTGCGCCGAGGGTGGGCTCTCCGCCGAGGGCGAAGCCGTCGCCGTTGAGATCGAAGATGCGTCCACCGTCCGGTCCGATGCCGTCGAGATCCAATGCGACGATCTCCTGGCCGTCAGCGCTGACGGCCAGTTCGGTGACGGCGTCGAGGTTTTGTCTGAGGGTGTTGGACAGGCCAAGCCCCCCATCGTAGAACTCAAGCAGGGATCCGACGACGCGCAGGCCGGCGGCGATGTTGGCGGTGGACAGGTCGGGCCGATCGTCAAAGCTCTGGGGGCGGGTACCGAACTGACTGTCGATGATTCCCTGGGTGATGGGCACGAAACCCGGGACGTCCTCGCCGGCGAATTCGGTGCGGGTGCCGAGGATGACGCCACCGGCTTCGGCTCCGAACGTCTGGGTGTTTTCGCCATCGGGGCTAATGGTGATCACTTCGCCGGTCTGGACGATGGGCTCGAGCACGCCATCGGTGGCTTCCTCATCGGGATCGGTATCGGCATCGGGATCGTCGTCGGCGGCTCCGCTGAGTCGGGCGATGGAGATCGAGGCGTTGGGCTCAGCCTGACTGACGTAGATCATGAAGATATCGGCGGAGGGGAACCGCGGGCGATGGTCGACCAGAAGCAGATCGTCGGTGGTGACATCGGTGCCGAGTAGTGCGCCGCGCGTGCCGGTGAAGGGATTAAGGAACAGGGGATCCCAGGCAAGGCCCTGGATGTTCCCGCCGCGTCTGGGTGTCTGGGTGTCGTCAAAGTCGCGCAGGGAGCCAAAGCTGATGACTCCGCCGGCACCGTCCCCGGTGAGCGGATCGTCAAACCGGCGGATGCGGAGCAAGCGCGGGTTGTTCCCGTCGGTGGTGGCGAGGATGAACGGATCTTCAATGAGGGGATCATCGTCGGGGAACTCGATGGCGGTCATGTCGGTGAGGAAGACCTGATCGCCGCTGACGAACTCAGAGATGCCGCCCAGCGTGGGGAAGCCGGTGCCGAACGTCGGATTGAGCCTGTGGATGTTCTGCATCAATCCAATTGGCGAGGCGACGGTCGACAGCGTGGACAAGCTGGCGGTGGGCTGGCCGGCGGAATCGAGATGGCGTTCCCAAGCGATGGAGTGGACGGCGATTTCGGACAAGCCCAAAGCTCTGACGTCGACCATGCTGTTTTGGATGGCGGATCGATTGAAGCGATCGACATCAAGGGTGTAAAGGCGATCGGAAAGCAGGTTCTGGTCGGCACCGCTCATGGCGACGAAATAGAGCAGGCCGTCCTCTGGGGATCCGGTGGAGGGTCGGAAGTCTGCGGCCTCAAGCGCGGCGACCTGGGAAACACCGGTTTCGGGGTCGACGGGCAAGGCGACGGCGGAGCCACGAATGACGGCGTTCCCGGGGGGATTGAGTCCGGTTTCCAGCTGGTCGATGCCAAAGAGCAGGCGTCCCTGACCGGGCAGTTCTTCAAAGCTGCCGAGGCCGAAGGTGTCGATGGTTTCACCGGGCGCGCTGAGCATTGAAGGGATGACGGTGGCGCCCTGAGGGAGTGGGACCTCGGGCACTTCAATCGAGAACAGCTGCGCGGAGTTGAGGACGGTGGGATCAGCGGCGACCAACTCACCGGTGCCGACGAGCATCCCGGGGCCGTCGATGCCTTGGCTGAAGGCGATGCCTTCGACGACGACGTTCTCGATGTCGGCGAGTATTTCGGTCTCGCCGGTGGTCGCGATGCGGACCAACTGATCGAGGGTGACGGCGGGATCGGACACGGGACGGGCGACGGCGACGATTCTTCCGGCGCTGTCGAAATCCATGGCGGTAAAGAGACGATTGGTGAAAGAGATGGGCGCGCCGCCACCACCGGGCGTGGGATCG
>NYZD01000067.1 GCA_002685935.1 Planctomycetaceae bacterium
CCACCCCCGCCAACGCGCACCGAAATGCCCCCACCTGATGCCCCAGCGTCAGCAGCGCGAAATGACAGTGCCGCCGGCACGCGATCACCGGCATCGTCCACAGCAGCAGCGTCAACGACAAATATGCCTCGCGAATCGCGTATTGATCGCCGTAGATCACATCGATCACCGTGTAGCCGAACAGCGTCGCCAACGCCGCCCCCGCCGCCATCGGCCAGATCAACAGCGGCATCGACCGCCGCAACACCACCGTCAATGCCTCAGGCGATTGATGCGACGACTGCGACATCAGCGGAAACACATTGTTGATGTACACCGTCAACACACCGTGCACCGCCAGCATGATGCGAAACGAAGATCCAAACAGCCCCGCCGACGCCTCCGTCAACAACCATCCCAACAGCACGATCGGCAAAAACGTCCGCACCGCCCACAGCAGATTCGCCGCGCCGATCGGCAGCGCCTCTCGAATCAACGCACGATCGAACGCCAACCCCACCGGCCACCGAGGACGATCCGAACCCGTCAGATAGACCAGCCCCAACACCGCACCCGCCACCACCACCGCCGCGATCTCCGCCATCGGCAGCGACGTCACATGCTCCGGCGCTCGCACCAGAATCACCGCCAGGCCCGCGAACATTCCATATCGAAACAGCTGCGGCACCGCCATCCACACCATGCGGTTCCGGCCCTGGAACACCCACATGATCTGAAGCGGCCACAGCAACAGACTCAACCCGTACCCCGTCACCAGCCAGCGAAGCACCGAATGAATCGGCAGCAGATACGCAACACCGATCATCACGCCGACCACCACCACCGCCAACGTCACCTGCGTTGATACTATCCGACGTACCAGATCGTGATCGTGCGGCCGACGCGCGATCTCCCGAGCCCCGAGGATCGGAAAACCCATGTCGATCACCAGCATCGCCACCATCATGATCGCCAGCGCGATCTCGTTCTGCCCGAACACCGTCGGCCCCAGCACCCGCGCCAAATAAGCGAACGCCACGAACGTCAGCGCACGTGTCAACACCTCGCTCACCGCGAGAATCGCAAAATTGCGGACCAGCAACTGCCCGCCCACACGTTGAAAAAAGCGAATCATGAATTCCAGACAACCGATGTCGCCCTCAATGTCCCCCACCGCGCGATCGGTTCACCCCACCACCATCAGCCGGTCAACACCGGCAGCGACAACACGCTCTCGTGCTGCGCCTCCGCCGCTTCCAGCCCCGCCCGGTAATCCACCCGCTCCTCCGCCGCCAGCGGCGCCGGATCACGCCACACCTTCCCGCCCACCATCGCCTTCGCCAACTGCGCCGGCTGATACGTGATGCTCGGCCACATGAAAATCTCGTTCGTGCAATAACATTCCTTCGCCCGTATCGACCGCCGAAGCTTCTTCGCCTCCGGCGAGTGCCAGATCTCCATAAACGTGTTCTGCCGCAGATTCCCCAGCGGTTCGTGCTGCTCGCACACCGCCACGTCACCGTTCGCATTGATCACCACGCTCAAAACGCCCGCCTTGCATGGGATCACCTGAGTCTGCTTCTCCGCCGTCCGCACCTTCGCCCACTGAAGCATCGGCTCCACCACCTTGCCGTAACGCTCCTTCTCGCGCGGCGCCCATAGCCGCTGCACGTAGTCGTACAGCGCCTGGTACTCCTGCAGCGCCGGCCCCCGCAGCGTCGGATCCTTCCGGTCACCCCGAATCATCGCCAGATTGTGATGCGTCATCGCCGGGCAACGTTCGTAAAGATACGTCGTCAACCGACGAATCTCTTCCATGTTCGTGTGTGTCGCCGTCGAGATCGAATGAATATGCAAACGCGGGTGATCCTTCTGCAGCTCCACCAGCGCTTCGTACGTCTCCATCGATTTCTTGAACGCGTTCTTCGTCACCCGAAACGTGTCGTGAAACTCCGGCATCCCGTCCAGCGACATCTCCACCGCGAACAGCTCCAGCGACGGCTCTTCGAACACCTGTGCCAACTGATCGATCGTCTTGTCCGTGAAGTAACCGTTCGTCGGGACGTAAATCTCCTTCACCCCGTTGTGCCGAATGAACTGCTTGCACACGTCTGCGAAGTCCGGCCGAAGAAACGGCTCGCCCCCCGACAGATTCAGATTCTGAATCGGCCCCAGTTCCTCCGACAACGCCTTCAGCTCATCAAACGTCAGATCATCCTTCTTGTTCAGGTGTGTCCAGTAGAAGCAATGCTCGCACTTCATGTTGCAGATCGAATTGATAAACAGAATCACGAACGGCGGACTCGACACGTCCGGCACCGCCAGCGCCTTCCAATCCAGCCGCACGTGCTTCGCGATACGACTTGCCACGTTCATTGCCGTTGCTCCGATCCTTCCTCGCTCAGCCTTCGCATAAGGCCGTCCCACCGATGCCCATCGATGTGATGTGTGCCTCGTACCCGCTCTGTCCATCGGCCAATATAACCCGATTGTAGACCAGTTTTCTTCCCAAGCTACGCTGTCCCTTCAGGTTATTGCTCACGATGACGTCACGATCTCGTCAACGCCGACCGCACCATCCGGCCCATCCGACGCCACGTCAGATACCGATCACGCTCGCCGCTCACCACCGGGCATAGGTCCGGCTCGTCACGGAAGTAATACATATCCACCCGCGGCAGGTCATGAGCGAAATCCATTCGCGCCCGGCGCAACGCCGTCGTCACCGCCGCCCGATAAAACCCGCCCACCACGCATGCCGCCGCCACACTCACCCGCCCAAACGGGTACGCGAACGTCATCGGATCCACGTTCAACTCCGTGCGAATCGGCTCGCGGCACGCCTCGATCTCCGTTTCCAGCCGCGCCGGCGCGATCCGCGAAACGTCCGCATGGCTCACCGTGTGTGCTCCGATCTCCACCCCCGCGTCGCAAAGCTCTCCCAGTTGATCCCAATCCATCAGCGGCTGATACCCCAGCCCCGGCCACGGCCGCTCCCAGTCATTCAACCCCCCCACGTGATCCGACACCACAAACATCGTCGCCCCAAACCCGTGCTGCTTCAGCGCCGGCAGCGCGTGCTCATGCACGCTCGCAAACCCATCATCAAACGTGATCACAGCCGAATTGTCCGGCCAATCACCATGCATCTCACGATGTTCCACCGCATCGATCAGCGACACGCACTTCACCCCGCCCGACGCCAGCATCCCCATCTGTGCCGCGAAGATGCTCGGCGACACCGACAGCACCGATCCGCTGTCGTCGATCGAGTGATACGCCAATATCGCAATCGACTGCATCGTCTAACCTGCCGCCGCAGCATCTGTGGAAGTATCCGGCCCGCCCGTGCGCCCCGTCACATAACCCACCAGTTCACCCACCGCCCAGAAACATTGCAGCACAAATATCAACGGTAGCGCCGCGATCAGCTTGCCCCGACGCGTCCGCTTCGCAAAACCATTCCGCACGATCCGCAGCGTCATCAAAAACGGCAGCAACCACGACAGCAACGCATACACCACCCGCTTGCCCCCGCTGATCTCGCCCGCCCGCGTCCCCGCGAACGATCGCCCCCACACAAACCGCTCCCCCAGCGCCGCGCCAAGCGTCAACGTCTTGCGCGTCTGAAACACCACCATCTCACCGTTCAACTTCAGCTTCCCGTCCCGCCGCGCCAGTTCCCAGTTGATCGACGTCTCGTGAAACGCATCCTGCCACGTGTCCACCAGCTCAAACAATGCCTCCCGCTTGTACGACGAGTTCGAATCCGACAGAAACTCCGCCTCCCCCTCCGGCACCGGATTCTGATACCGACCGAAATCGCAGTAGTACACCGCCCAGTTCAGCAGACGATCCACGCCGTTATCCACCGCCCCGCCCACCGCCGTCACGTCCTGCTCGTGCATCGCCAGCATCGACCGACACCACTGCGCCGATGGCGTCCCGTGATCCTCCAGCAGCGCCACCACCCGCCCCCGCGCAGCCAGCAATCCAATCGCCCGCAACACGTCATGATGCTCACGCGTGTGCCGCCCGAACGATTCGCTGTCCACCCGATCCCGCGCGTCAATGAATTGCGCCCACGGAAACTGGTCGCTCAACCCCGCCACGTCGTCAAGCCGCGCATCGTACGGCACCAGCACCTCAACCTTCATCGTCTCCACGTCCGCCTGCAGCGCGCCCAGACACGTCGCCATCGGCTCGCGCCCGCCCGCGATGATCGCCACCACGATCGAAAGATCTGGCGCGTCCGACGCCGTCCCGCCCGTTGTGTCAGTTCCGATCTTGTTCATTCAATTCGATCCAGCGCATCGCCCGGCCCGCGCAAATAACCCATCAGCTCACCAATCACGTAAGTGCAGCACACCGGGATTAGAATCGGCGTCGCCAGCAAAAACTTCCCCTTGCGATGCTGCTTGCCGAACACCCGCTGCGCCGTCCGCAACCACAGCAACACCACCAGCAGCGGTGAACAAATCAGATACAACAGCGGATACCACTTCGGCTTCGTCGATCGACTCACCCCCGCGAACGCCCGGCTGAACAGATACCGCTGACCCAGGTAATACCCAAACCCGAACGGCCCCGTGTGCCGCACGATCATGCTCGGCTCCGAACGCATCGCGTGACCCGCCTCCGCCAGCTTCCAGTTCACCACCGCCTCCCAGTAACCGCTGCCCTCCGCCGGCAGATGCTCCACCATCAGATCACGCCGGTACACGCAGTTCGCCGCGCAAATATTCGTCAGCGCCCCCGCTTCATAAGGCGGCAAATACGAGTTGTATTCCGTGAAGTACACCGCCCAATCCATCAGCTTCCGATACCCATTGTCATGCACCGGCCCGCCCAGCGCCGCCGCCGGCTCCGCTGCCAGCGACTTCAAAATCGTCGCGATCCAATCCGGCGCCGCCGTGCAATGCTCTTCAATGATCGCCACGTATTCCGCGCTCGCCGCGTCGATCCCCCGCCGACGCAGGTCCGGCACGCTGATCGGCGCTTCCGCCGAGATCAACCGCGCCCACGAAAACTGACTCGCGATGTGCTTCGCCGTCTCGCCCCCCGCGCGGTCCACCACGATAAACTCCACGCCCTCCGCATCGCGCTGCGTCTCCAGCGACGCCAGACACCGCGTGATGAACGGAGCGCCCACACAAGAAGCAATCACCACCGCCAGTTTCGGTTCACTCATGTCAACTCACTCATCGCCCGGCTTGTGCCGCCGCCATCGCGATCTGCGCCGCTCGAGACGGCTCGGCATGCCGATCGCCCGACGCCCAGTGCCGCCACGCCCCCAGCACGAACGACAGCCCGCAGATGATAAAGTAAATCCAGTGCAACGGGATCACGCCCAACGTGAACACCGCCCCGCGCTGCTTCAAAAAGAATCGATAGAACCCGTGGTTGAGCAACGTCATCAAAACTGCCGCCAACCCCGCCGCCCACCACGCCCACGGCGTCACGAATCCCACCAACAACCCGATCAACGCCAGCCCCACCAGCCCCACGCTGATCTGCTGCGCCCGCGACACGTTCAGCGTGTTCGCCATCCGCCCCGCCCGCATCATCAGCCCCGTCCACGGGATCCCCCGGCACGTCAGATCTATCTTGATCCACTGCCAAAGCGTCCACCGCTTCTGATGGCAACACTGAATCCGCCGGTCAATCACGATCCGCCGACCCGCGATCCCCATCCACGTGCCCAACTCAATGTCCTCGATCGCAGGCCGGTCATAGCGCTTCTCATCAAACCCCCCAAACTCCAAAAACGCATCCCGCCGCATCGCACCGCACCCCGACCAGAAGCTCTGCACCGGCCCGTCAAACTGCTCATGCACAAACCGATGAAACAGATTCTTGAACTGCGACACGAATCCCCGATCCCCCGGCTCATCGTCATACGTCCCCATCACCGCATCCAGCGCCGCATCATCCTCGAACGCCGCGACCATTCGGCTCAACGTATCCACATGCACCCGCACGTCCGCATCAATAAACGCCACGTGCGTCCCGCTCACCTTCTCCGCCCCACGATTCCGCGCCCGCGCCGGCCCGCCCGGCCCGCCAATCTTCATATACCCGTAACCATACTTCGCCGCGATCGGCGCCAGCTCCTCCGTCGACCCGTCATCCACCACCAGCACCTCAAACCCCGACAGGTCGCTCGCCGCCAGCGCCCCCAGACACGCATCCAGCATCGCGCCGCTGTTATACGCCGGCACGATCACCGAAAGTGAAATGTCATGGGGTCCATTCACCGCTTCAACAACTTGCGGCCGCCGTCGCGCCGCCTCACGCCTTGCCCATCTCCGATTTCCTCTGATCGATCACGCGACCCAGAATGTCATCCAGTGAATACGTCGGCTCGTACCCGATCGTCGCCTTGATCTTGTCCAGGCACGGCACCCGCGCCCGCATGTCATCAAACCCCGGCCCGTACGCCTCGTCGTAACTCAGCGATTCAATCTTGCTCTTGCTGCCCGTCAACGCGATCACCCGCTCCGCCAACTCGCGAATCGTGATCGGCTGATCGTTACCAATATTAAACAGCTGACCCACCGCCTTCGGCTCGTTCATCAGTCCGATCATCGCGCCCACCACATCCGCCACGTCCCCGAAGCAGCGCGACTGCTCACCGTCCCCGTACACCTGCAGCGGACGACCGTGCAGCGCCGCATCCACAAATCGCGGAATCACCATCCCATATTTACCCGTCTGCCGCGGCCCCACCGTGTTGAACAGCCGCACCAGCACCACCGGCAGTCCCCGTTCGTTGTGATACGCCAACCCCAGAAACTCATCCACCGCCTTGCTCACCGCGTAACTCCATCGCCGAAGCGTCGTGTTCCCATACACCACGTCGTCATCTTCCCGAAACGGAATCTGCGTGCTCTTGCCGTAAACCTCCGACGTCGACGCGATCAGCACCTTCCGCCGATACTTCGCCGCCGCTGACAGCACCACCTCGCTGCCGTGAATGTTCGTCTCGATCGTGTGCACCGGCTTGTCCACGATCAGATTCACGCCCACCGCCGCCGCCAGGTGAAACACCCGATCGCAATCCTCGACCAGCCGATCCATCAACGCCTCATCGCGAATCGAATTGATGATGATGCGGCACCGCTCGTGCTTCAGCGACGGCTCGACGTTGTCGCAACGGCCCGTCGACAGATCATCAATGATCGTCACCTCGTCGCCCGCCTCCAACAGCCGCTCCGTCAGATGTGAACCGATGAATCCCGCGCCGCCTGTGATCAATGTACGCATGTCTGACTCCGTCGATGGCTCAACTCGTTAATCGTCCTGTGCCCACAATACCCGTCGCCCCGCCAACATCCCCCGCCCCGCGTCCGCCGCCGCCGGCGTCAACGATTCACCCGACCGTCGCTTGGCCAGCAAATCCGTCGCGACATCCAGATAGTGTTCAATGAATGCCTCCGAGGCAAACTCGCTTTCATACGCCGCCCGCCCCTCCTCGCCCAGCCGCCGGCGCAACGCCGCGTCATCAATCATCCGCCGAATCGCGCCGCGCAGTTCATCTTTCGTCTCATACTTCAACCCACCCCCGTGCGTGTCCACCAGCTCCTCCAGCGAACTC
>NYZD01000068.1 GCA_002685935.1 Planctomycetaceae bacterium
AGATCCCCGCAACCCCCGACCCCACCAGCCTCACCCCCAACACGTTGATTCTCCCCGCACTCGACCTTACCACCCCAACCTTCGCCATCAACAACAACCTCGCCTCAACCCGCTGGAACCACATCGCCGCCGCCGCCCTCAACACCAACCCCTTCAACGGCCTCCTCAATCACGACGACACCGACGACGACACTCCCAACCCCTTCAACGGCCTGATCCCCCTGCCAGACCTCCTCTGATCCGATCGCCGCTCAAACCGACATCGCCCCATCCAGCGCCCAGCGCGTCGCCGCCGCATGCGTGATCCCATCCGCCTCCGTGATGTAATAGACCGTCACCAGACTCCCGTCCGCGTTCTGCGCCGTGTACGGATAGCCCAGGTCCGGCTGCCCTAGATGATCGTCCGCGATGAACGCCTCAATATGCTTCGCCCCCCAATCCTTCGCCGGCGTCCCCCCGTCATCACGCAGCACCAACTCATCCTCCACATTCCACGAAATCCCAAGGTCATCACTCACCGCCGCCCGAATCCCCATCGGCTCGCGGCGATACCCATACGTGCACAGCGCCCGCCCGTCCTGCAACATCAATAAGTGTGCCGGAAATCCCCATATCCGGGTCTCCACCGGCTCGCCCCACGTCCGCCCCCCGTCATCCGACCACTGCTGCCACAAATAACCCGTCGGCCCCGGTCGATGTGCACGGATCAGCGCCAACACTCGGCCCGACGCCACCTCCAACAGCGTGACCTCCTCGGTATACCCCCCCCGCGAATCCTCATACATCGCCGTCCATTCCCACGTTGCCCCTCCGTCCGTCGACCGGACCATATACTCCCGCCACGGCGCACCCCCATATGCCCGCAGATCCATCCCCGCCGCCCGCACCCGACCCCCCACCGGGCAAAGCAGCGTCCCATCCCCCAGTCGCATCCCCCGAAACGCATTCAGATCAACCATGTCCGCCGGCGCATCGAACGCCTCGTGCGACCAGTGCGCGCCCTCATCCCTCGATCGACCCACGTGCAGTTGTCGGCCGCTCAGATAGAACATGCCCCCATCCACCTCGTGGTCCGTCGTCGCATACCCTTTCGCCTCCCACGCATCCCGCTCCGCCGCCGGCCGTAGCTCCGGCGCATCGAAACTCCCCTGATGCCCGCCCGCCCCCATGTCCAGCCACGTCCCGTCCGCCGGCACGATCCGAAACTTCCCCGACGCCCCCGGCCAAAGCGGCTTGAGCGTCCGATCCCCCGTCTCCGCCCAGCTCTCCCCGCCGTCCTCCGACACCATCACCCGCGCCCGCGGATCGGAACTGTGCGACGGCCGGTCCCGCTGGCTCGCGTTCACCACCAGCCGCCCGTCCGCCAACTGCTCCAGCGTCGGAAACGCCGTGTACCACCCGTCCTCTTTCAGGATCACAATGTCTTGTTTCCAGTTCATGCCTTCACCTCATGCCCGGTTCGCGAATTCCAACGCCCATATCCGTTCACGCCCCGCCCTCTTACCACGTTTCCCACACCCCGTCGACGCAGATCCCGATCCTGATGACCAATCCCCACAGTTGTGATTCGCAGCCCGCCCCGCTAAAGTGCCCGCCTTGGGTCGGGCCGATGCCCGGGCGCCGTACGTCGAAGTCGCCCGCCGGTTAGGCAACACGGTTCAACAGTGCCGAAAAACCGCGCGACGCGCAGCCCGGTTCGGTGGCAAATCACCCCGACCATCGCCCCAAGGGGGGCCAAACAACCAGTGGAATGAGACCTCTAACCGCATCCAGTCCGATTCCCCCGAACGACCCCGCCGCCCGGCACGCACCTTGCAATGCCACCGGCGGTATCGTCCGTCAACACTTTGGAACCAATCGCTAGCCGCACCTCACCTTCAGGAGGCGACCCGCCATGAACGTAAAGGAAGTTCTCGAAATGATCCGGGAAAAGGGCATCGAGTTCGTGGACCTCAAGTTCACCGACGTGCCCGGCATGATGCAGCACTTCTCCATCCACGTCAGCGAAGTCGACGAGGACTTCTTCGAAGATGGCATCGGATTCGACGGCTCCTCCATCCGCGGATTCCAGCAGATCCACGAATCCGACATGCTCCTGTTCCCCGATCCCGCCACCGCCATCATCGATCCCGCCTGTCGCATCCCCACCCTCTCGATGCTCTGCAACATCAAAGACCCCATCACCCTCGCTGAATACACCCGCGATGCCCGATGGATCTCCCAGAAGGCCGAAGCCTACATGCAATCCATCGGCATCGGCGACACCATCTACTTCGGCCCCGAAGCCGAGTTCTTCGTCTTCGACGACCTCCGCTACACCACCGACACCAACGTCTCCTTCTATCAGGTCGATTCCATCGAAGGCAACTGGAATTCCGACCGCGATGAGATGCCCAACCTCGGCTACAAGCCCCGCCCCAAGGAAGGCTACTTCCCCGTACCCCCCTCCGACACCCTCCAGGACGTCCGATCCGAGATGGTCCTCAAGATGATCGAGTCCGGCCTCAGCGTCGAAGTCCATCACCACGAAGTCGCCCAGGGCGGCCAGTGCGAAATCGACCTCCGATTCGCCCCCATGACCGAAATCGCCGACCACCTGATGTTCTACAAGTACATCATCAAGAACATCGCCCGTGAGCACGGCAAAGTCGCAACCTTCATGCCCAAACCCCTTTATGGCGACAACGGCTCCGGCATGCACTGCCACCAGTCCATCTGGAAAAATGGCAAAAACGTCTTCTACGAAGCCGGCGGATACGCCAACCTCTCCCAGACCGCCATGTACTACATCGGCGGCCTCCTCCAGCACCTGCCCGCCCTCTGTGCCTTCATCGCCCCCACCACCAACAGCTACAAGCGACTCGTGCCCGGCTTTGAAGCACCCGTCAACATCGCCTACTCCCAGCGAAACCGGTCCGCCTGCGTGAGAATCCCACGCTACATCTCCTCCGAGAAGGCCACCCGCATGGAACTGCGATGCCCCGATCCCTCCTGCAATCCATACCTCGCCTTCGCCGCCATGCTCATGGCCGGCCTCGACGGCGTCGCCAACCAGATCGACCCCGGCAAGCCCACCGATCAGAACCTCTATGACATGGAACCCGAGGAACTCGAAGGCATCGGACAGGTCCCCGGCTCCCTCGAAGAAGCCCTCGATGCGCTCGAAGACGACCACGACTTCCTGCTCGCCGGGGACGTCTTCACCGCCGATCTCATCGAGAAATACACCGAATACAAACGCGATGAGGAAGTCGATCCCCTCCGTCAGCGGCCCCACCCCTACGAGTTCTATCTCTACCACGACATCTGATTTCGCGCAAAAACGCATCGAAACAACCCAAAACCCACCACACGGTCGCCACGCCCAATCACGACCGATCATCTCTCCCACCCGCTGACGTCCGATAATCGCCCTGTCCCACCCCCGCCGACCGCTCCGCTGCCGCCATTCGCCCCCTGAACGTCGCATTCGTGGGAGTTTTCCCGCATCCGCGATACGTGGGTAAGACTGACGAGTATTGTTCTAAGCGTACGTAAATAATAGATCTTACATCAGGAGCGCTCTACGGTGCCGAAAAAGAAAAAAAAGATGTCTTTTTTGCGCCACCTTCTTATTTGCATTGCTCTGCCCGTACGCTTATACTTGTGTTGGTTGATCAGGGCCCTGCACGTGCAGGGCCCGTGTAACTGAGGCGAAAGGGATCGGATATCTCGGAGTGCGGAGTGGGATGACCTGGAAGAAAGGAATCCGACATGTTGTATTCGTACTTGGATAGATTCGTCTGGATTGGCGTGTTCATCGCTGCCTGCTCTTTCGCGGCAACCAACGCCAACGCCGCCGCTATCACGCTCAACGATGGCAATTCCTCTGCTAACATCGACCTGGATAATCCCGCCGGGCAGTTTGGCTGGACCGTCGATGGCACCACACAACTCTTCCAGCAGTGGTTCTGGTATCGCATTGGCGATACCGGTCCCGAGTCCACCATCGACACCCTCGGACTCGACCTCCACAAGCTCGTCGACCACGGTGACCCCGGCGATGAAAAAGTCCTCGCCCGCTACGGGTACAGCCACGAAGCGACCGACCTTGCCGTCGATGTCACCTTCACCCTCACCGGCGGCACCACCGGCAGTGGGGCCTCCGACATCCTCGAAACCATCGAGGTGTTCAACAAGAGCGATAGCGGACCGCTCTCGGTCGACTTCTTCGAGTACGTCGACCTTGACCTCGGCGGCACCCCCGCTGACCTCAGCGTTGAAATCTCCGGCGGCAACACCGCCATCCAGACCGATTTCAATCTGCTCGTCTCCGAGACCTCCGACGTTCCCCTGCCCGACCGTTGGGAAGTGGGCGTCTATCCCAATACCCTCACCAAGCTCAACGACGGTGACGCCGATGATCTGGACATGAATGCAGGTCCGATCCTCGCCCAGAACCTGACGTGGGCCTTCCAGTGGGAATTGGTCATCCCCGCCGCCGGTGACAGCAACGACCCCGACACTTGGCAGTCTATCATTATCTCCAAGGACAAGGTCATCAACTTTGATACCACCCCCGGTGGCGACCCCATCCCGGTCCCCGCCGCTGGTTTCGCGGGCATGGCCCTGTTGGCCATCACCGCCGCCAGACGTCGCAACGGCTGAAACACGCCGGTCCGACGGGAGTGAGGAGACCTCCAGGGGAACTTCCGGGGCGAAGATTGGGACTTGCGACGCAATCCGTCGCACGAATGAAAAGGAAGGAATGTCTTAGACATGCGTGTACGTCACCCCCTTACTGTTGCCTTGGCCGTTCTGTTCTTATCGGCGACGGTCAATGCTGCGTCCTTGTCACTCGCAGACAAGAACTCGACCGTCACCATCGACCCCAGCAGTCAAGCCGGCGTGTCCGACTGGCACGTCAACGGGACCGATCACCTCGCACAGCAATGGTTCTGGGTCGGCTCCGGCTCCGGCCCCGAAGTCTCGCTCGATGCGCTCACCCTCAATAGCGCCTCGACCTCCGATGACGACTTCGACCCCGGCGATGAAGTCGCCCGCCTCGCCTACTCCGGCACAGGCTTCGACATCAACGTCACCCTCGAACTCACCGGCTCCAACGGCACCAGCTCCAAGATCGGTGAGATCATCGAGATCATCAACACCTCCAGCACCCAGTCCCTGAGTCTGCGCTTCTTCCAGTACAACGATCTGGAACTCGGCGGCACCCAGGACGATGCCCTCGGATACATCATCACCCCGCCCGGCAACACCGCCATCCAGGCCGACCTCGGCGGCGTGTTTGTCTCTGAAACCGCCGCCACCCCCGTCCCCGATCACCGTGAAGTCGCCCTCGGCGCCGCCACCCTCACCAGCCTCAACGATGGCGTCGCCACCACCCTCAGCGACAACACCGGCCCCCTCGGACCCGGCGACCTCACCTGGGCCTTCCAGTGGGACGTCAACCTCCCCGCCGATGGCACCCTCATCATCTCAAAGAACAAGAACCTGACCATCCCCACCCCCGCTGCGGGACTCGCCGGCACGGCTCTCTTGGCTCTCGCCGCCGCCCGTCGCCGCCGCGCCCTCTAACCCAACCACATCGCGCTTCCCGCGCGATCGACCGCGAAGTCAAGTGCGGACAAGACAACCGACGAATCCGTTCGTCGGTTGCCTTGTTTGACCACCCCAACCGCTGACGACCCGCGCCGCACCCGCCCCGGCGCTCGGTCCGCGCACTGAACCTACAATCCCATGGCCGCGCCCACTGGTCTCGGTCTCCGGTCGGGCTGCGGGCCGTTTGGGGGATCCGTCACGAAAGGTCAAATCATGACCCGCGCTACGACGTGGATCGTCTCCGCCATCGTCACCGCCATGATCGCCGTGTCCTGCAGCCACAGCGATCCCGGATCTAACCACGCCGGCGTCGTGCCGGTCGACCTGGACCCCGCCACCGATGGGCCGCCCGAGGACATGACAAAGTGGGGCCCCAAACTCAGTGCCGACGAACGCACCCGCATCGCGCAGCTCACGCCATCGCAGTGGTTCGTCATGCTCGCAGAAGGTGACGCGCTCCATGCCTACGCCGCCCTCGGCCATCTGACCAGTCCCGACAACCTGCCAATGCACTATGAAGCGCTGCTCGCCCTCGCCGCCCAGACCAGCGGCGACATGATCGTCGAAGGTTTCGCGACACCCGTCGCCGCCGACGGCCCCGAAGACTGCAAACGCATCGTCGACGCGCTCCTGGATCTCCTCGAAGCCCAGCTCGAGGCAGACAAGCCCACCGTCTCCGGTCCCCAGGCGATACGAAGCGCCGGCCAGGCCGTCTACCCACGTGCCTCGCGCACGCCTCGTCAACCTGCCCGCGATCCGCCCGATCCGCCCTACGCCCACCAGCGCGTGCGAACGCTTCTCCTGGCCAACCTCAAGCACGAAGATTGGCGCGTGCGCAAGCAGTCGATCTATTGGCTCGTCAACACCTTCGACAACGATCTCTCAACCATCGACGACGTCGTATCAGCGATCGAAAGCCAGTCGGACTACGAAGCATCCATTGCCGATGTCGAAGGCCCATTCCCCGCCGAGCGCCGCGTGCATCAAACGCAAAAGCAATTGCAGCGACTCCAGCACCGCGTCCAGAGGATGCGCTCGCCGGACGGTCCCGCACCCCGCGCCCGCTCGCGCCCCGCCGCCGACGCCGCTCACGCCCCGCCCGGACTCCGCCTCCCGTAGCCCATCACCCACCCGCACGGCCCCTGACCCGCGCACGCTCACCCGGCGCCAAGAGCACATGCGCGCCCAGCTCCCCGCAAGATGTCCGGTCGATCGAACCCCCCCGATCGCCGCGCCCCGGCCCACGACGCATCGCCTCCCGCGTCACTCCCCAAAGAGGTTCCCGATCCCTTCCTTCACCTTGTCCGCCGCATCCTCAACGCCCTCACCGACCGTATCTTCCACCACATCATCCACCGTCTCACCAAGGCCCTCCCCGACGCCCTCCACGATGTTGCCCACCGCGCCCCCCGCGTCTTCCAGCACGCCTTCGAGCACCTGTGACTTGGCACTGTTCACCAGATCCGCCACGCCCCCGCCCATCGCGCCGATCACGCCGTCCAGATCGCCGCCAAGCTGACCCACCATCCCCACCAGCTCTGCCGGCAGGTCCGCGATCCCGCTGAGCTTGTTCATCACCGCCGACATGATCAGCGGCATGATCCGACCTGTCAGCTCCGACAGCAGCAGACCCTCAGCGTTGTCGCTCATCACGTCGTTCAGCTCAATCCGTTCCGCCACGTCCAGCTCGAGTTCTCCCACGATCGGTGCCACCACCACCGCCGTGATGTTCTCCAGCAGCAGCGTCCGCACGATAAACTTCTTGCCCTCCTCGTTCTCCGGCTCTTCTTCCTCATCCTCTTCCGACTTCTTGAGATTACCCATGATCACCGAAAAGTTGTTGCCGTCGCCCGACTTCTCGATCCGCACGTGCAAATCCTTCAGGCCGATCAGCGCCACTTCCACCGTGTCCGACAGCAAACTCCCCATCGTCACGTCCACGTTGAACTCGCCCAGCGTCAGCGCCTTGTTGTCCGAATAGTCCGGCGGATTCGCCACCGTCAGCGTCGCCGCATGCACCTCGCCCCGCAACGGATCGACGTTCACCGTCTCCACCTTCGTCTCCACCCCCAGCTTCTCCGTCCCCGCCGCGCTCACCGCCCCCGCCAGGCGGCTGTCCACAATCATCAACACCACCGCCCCCGCGATCAGCAGCACCACCACCAACGCGACCAGCCCGATCAAAATCTTCTTAAGCATGTTGCTCTCCTGATTGCCATCAGCCTATCGGCGCATCCGCATCGAATCAATTCCAGCGCCCCCGCCTCCTCCGCGCCCTGCCCCCACCCGTCTCCGAAACCCTCTATCATGTGCCCCAACCCCACAGGAACCCCCGCGATGACCGACGCACCGCAACCCGACCACGCCCCCGCCGCCGACGCTCCTTCCCTCGAAGGCACATCCATCCAGCTCACCGACGACGCCATCCGCGCCGACGCCCTCAACAAAGCATTCGATTACCGAGGCGACGTCACCCTCACCCTCACCGACGGCCGCACCATCACCGGCTACCTCTTCGACCGCCAACTCACCCCGACCCCCGCCGACGCCCGCATCCGCATCATGCCCGTCGACACCACCGATCGCCTGCCCGTCCCCATCACCGAAATCACCACCATCACCTTCACCGGCCGCGACACCGCCCTCGGCAAGAGCTGGGACACCTGGGTCAAAAAGAAACAAGCCGAAGCACAAGCCCAACCACCCACCCCCAACCCCGCACCATCCAACTGACCGCCATCCGATCCCCCCTCGTCGAAACAGATACCGTCGGCTGACCATCCGACCCCACCCTCGAATTCACACCGCTACCAACCATCACGCATTGAGCCCGCGCAGATACCGCGCTCGCACGTCCCAAATCCGGCGTGTTCGACCGCCCAATGGAACCGCAGCGCGGCCTCATCCCGTGGATCCTCCGCCACAGAACGTCAAAAACCGTCGGGTCGGGCCTGATATCTGGATATAATGGTTGCCTGATCGCCCGGGCTGGTGCCGGACGCAGTTCAACTGGGAGATGTCGGTGTAGCGGTCCATGTCGCGGTCCTCACCGCCCTGACCCACACCCAAGGGGATGATGCATGATTCGTCAACAGCGTATTTCGTTTGTCTTGGCTGCCGCCATCGCGATGGCGCTCAGCAGTTCTGCGTTCGCCTCGGCCAACTATCGAAACTTCAACTGGACCGGCCAATCACTCCACAGTTTCGTGTGGCAATGGGCATTCACCTACGGTGACAGCACCGCCGAATACGTCGATGCCAGTGGTAATGGTTTGGGTAAACCTGGATCGACCACCGGCACCTACTCCGACGACTGGGTCTGGCACGTGGCTTCAACCGGTGCGGGCAACAGTTGGATCTGGACCGACCACCTCAACGCTGGTGCGACGTCGTTTCAATACGACTTCATGCACCAGCATAATCGGGCGGCGTGGTACCGGTTCGACTTTGAGGACAAGCTGAACGCGAACGGCAACCGTCCGCGTTTCCGCACCTACCTCAATGGTCCCTCGAATGTCTACACGCTCCACCCCTCGTTGTGGGAACCCCCCATTTCGTTCGGTAACCCCGGCCTGTGGCCTGGTGGTGCTGATGTCTACGGCAACCCCTCGAGTACCGTGGGTGACCCCAACTACGGTGGCGCCGCCGACGGCTCCCGTGACAATCCCTCGGACAATATTTATGGTCCCGGCGGCTCGTTCTTCACCATGCATGCCTACACCCCCCAGTCGGTCAGTGCGTTCGGGTGGGGCAATCCTCACTACGGCGTGCATACCACAACCGGCCAGGGCGTCGTCAATAACGTCACTGCGCCCTTCGGCGGTCTCGAGGATCCCAACAGTGGCAACTGGGTCCAGCGTAACGTGGACGACTTCCACGGCGCGGGCGAATACACGTCCTACATCATTGGTCTGCTCCCCGATAACACCCTTGAGTTCACGGTGATCACCCGTGAGGCGGGCCCCGGTGGCGTGTCCATTGACACCCAGACCACGATGCAGCAGTCTCTGATGACCAGCCTCAACACTGGCCAGGCCGGTGGATACGATCTCGGTACCAGTACGTTCTGGGGTCTCTACAACATCGAGTTGAACCTGACCCACACCGGTAACACCGGCGTGGAGACCGACTTCTTCTTCCTCCACTTCCAGGTGGGTAACGAGTACAAGTCGATGTTCAACCCCGGTGACATCGACCGCGACGGCACGGTTGACATGGGTGACCTGGCTCTGATCGGAGCCCAGTGGGACACCCCCGGCACACTCGGCCTCAGTGCCGACATCGCTGGTGTGCCCAACTTCGTCACCCTGTACGCAGGCGGTTTGAATGGCAACACCAACCGCGTGCCCTACATCGGTGACGGCACGGTTGACATTGGCGACCTTGCGATCGCCGGTGCCAACTGGAATGACGTCAATCAATACTCCACCGTTGGTGGTGGCGAAGGCGACTTGAGCGCCGGCACGACCGTACCGGCCCCGGGCGCGGGGATGGCTGGGTTGGCGCTACTCGGCGTGATGGGAACGATTCGTTGCCGACGCGCGGCGTGAGCGCCGACGAAGTCCAACCAGGATCCTCTCCGTGTCCCCGCCCAGACCCCCACTTCGCGCTCTCAAATCGACAGCAACAGCAGAGGCCCCACGGATCCACCTGATGCCGCCGCGTCGATGTCAGGTCAAGAAGTGCCCGCGCCAGTGGCCTTTCGCGACCTCTCTGGCAGCCTACCGAACCGGAACAGGTGGACGCTGCACGTCGATGTCACCGGCGCCGACGCGCATCAGGCGGAAGTGGCCCATGATCATTTGCAACTATAATTACCTGTACACTTCAAGTCGCGATGACCTCGTCGTCATCCAGGAGGTGGCCACCGTGCCACGCGAAGGACCACAACCCAATCGTCGGGTCGGTTTCACGCTCGTCGAGTTGTTGGTCGTGATCGCGATCATCGCGACACTGATGGCCCTGCTGCTGCCGGCGCTCCGCTCCGCGGTGGAGTCGGCGCGGGTGACGGTGTGCGCCACACATCTGCGATCGCTCCACCAGGTCATCTTCCCGCTCGCCTTGGATCGTCAATCCGGCCGCATCCCCACCGGCAGCTGGTCCGTCGCGGCGGCCGGGATCAGGATTCCAGCGCCCGACTCCACCGGATTCAATGGTGATCCCTGGGGCGTGTTCCCTTCCGTGCGACATCACCAATACAAGGCATGGGCGCGTCCGGGCGACCAGACGCTTGAGGATTACGGGATGTCCCGGGAACTCGGTACATGTCCGAGCGTGACAGACGACACCGGCGATAAGGTGCGATGGCGAACCTGGTATGCGTTTCCCCTCGGCCAGGCCGGGACCGACTACCTCTACGCCGGCGGGGCAAGCCCCTCCCCCTCGGGAACTTTCGGTTGGGGATTCGGCAA
>NYZD01000069.1 GCA_002685935.1 Planctomycetaceae bacterium
GAAACCGACGCTGTCGAACGCGCCGTTGGCTCGTGGGCCGGTTGGGCCAAAGGCAACGACGGCGTCCACGAGGCGCTCATGCAGTGCTGTGCCGGCAACGCTGGGCGAAGCATGTATTACGTCTGGGACAGCATCGTGACCAAAGACAGCGGCGACGTGCGCGTGAACCTGCACCTGAACCGCGCCTCGCGCTGGCTCGATGTCGACAGTTACCTGCCTTACGAAGGCAAGGTCGTGCTCAAGATCAAGGACGCCCCTCGCGTCGCCGTCCGCATCCCCCGATGGACGGACGCCAGTCAGGTCAGTTGCCAGGTCAACGGCAAGGACCTGCCCCTGGATTGGGACGGCAGCTATATTCAGATCAAAGGACTGAAATCCGGCGATCAGATCACCATCCAGTTCCCCATGCGTGAGAATACGGTCATCCAACGGATCTCTGACGTGCCCTACAAGCTCAAACTCAAGGGCAACACGGTCGTGGACATCGAACCTAAGGGGAAGATCTACCCGCTCTACCAGCGCGATCACTACTTGAAAGACAAAGCACCCATGAAGAAGGTGAGCCGGTTCGTTTCGACAGATACGATCCAGTGGTGATTGACCGCCCACCAATGGACCCCCGTCTTCCGCTACGTTCGCCCGGAACATGCTGGAGTGAGGCCGGGGGAGCGCGACGAGCCCGACCACCAGAGCACAGACGGAGTCATTCAACCCAGATGGCCATGACCACACGAGAACGTTTCCAGGCGATCATGAACTTCCAGCCATTCGATCGGTTGCCGGTCCTCGAGTGGGCCGGCTGGTGGACCGAGACGATCGACCGATGGCATGGCGAGGGGCTGCCCACAAGCCTGACCGATCGCTACGACATCTGCGACCATTTCGGACTGGATGTCTACCAACAGGACTGGCCCGTCGTGCGTCGCTCCGGGTGTCCGCAGCCCGCGTCGCACGGGGCCGGCATCATCCAATCAGAGGCCGACTACCAGCGCATACTCCCTCATCTGTACCCGACCGATTCAGTCGACACCGAAACGTGGACACGATGGGCACAACAGCAGCAGCGGGGCGATGTGGCCCTCTGGGTTACTATCGATGGGTTCTTCTGGTTCCCGCGCGCCCTCCTGGGCATCGAACGTCACCTGTATGCCCTGTTTGATCAATCGGACCTCATCCATCGAATCAACTCGGATCTGACAGAATGGATTCTGCAGGTGATCGAGCAGATCGTCACGATCTGCACGCCCGACTTCCTGACCTTCGCCGAAGACATGAGCTACAACCATGGCTCGATGTTGTCTCGGGAGCTGTTCGACGAGTTCATGAGACCCTATTACGATCGGATCGTACCCGCGCTGCGCCAACGCGGGATCATCCCCATCATCGATTCCGACGGCGACATTTCCTTGCCCGCCTATTGGTTCGAGGAAGCCGGACTCGAAGGCATTCTCCCCCTTGAGCGCCAGGCCGGCGTTGACATCGCTACACTGCGCAAGCAGCACCCGCGCATGAAATTCATCGGCCAATTCGACAAGATGACCATGGACAAGGGCGAAGCTGCCATGCGCGCCGAGTTCGAACGGCTCCTGCCAACCGCGGCGAAGGGCGGCTTCCTCGTGAGCTGCGACCACCAAACGCCGCCCGGCGTGTCATACCAGGAATATCAGCTCTACCTCGCCTTGTTCAGGGAATACGCTGACCAGGCCGGTCATCTGTCGCGCCAGGCGGCTGAATCCTAACGGGGCGGGTCAGTCACTTAGGATCCATGCGATACACGTGCGGACGGTTGCCGTCGGTTTCACCGACAAAGATGCTCCCGTTCGGCAGCGCCACCATCCCATGGAGGTAGCACATCTTCGGGTACGCTTCAGTGACCAAACCGTAATCGACGCACGTGCCGTCCGTCATGTCGTAGCTGAACAATCCCATCACCGGCCAGCCCGATCTGCCGAAGATCTTGTCGTCCAGCACCTTCATGGCCGTGATGGCCACTGATGCTTCCATGCCCAGCGGAAACTCCGTGACGTCGTAGCCGATCATGCTTCCGGTCCTTTCGTAAGCAGACGCGATGGACTGCCGTGGAACGCGCGCCCGCACAGCGATGACCAGACGCCGCAGACGTTGACCTCCCCGCGCTGTGCGTGTGAAGCCGGGTCCCGCGATTGAGCAAAATCAGGAATTTCGCACAGCACCGCCGGGGATTCCCTGATGGGGCCGGAACCCCTGATCGAGAAGATAGTTGCATTATCACCGAGCGCAGCCGAGCCCGATCTCGGGCCATCCATCGTTGAAAATGCGGACGATTGGCATCGTGAACCCTCGCAGCAGATGATCCGTCTCCTCCCGTCCGCTGTATCGCGTTGACCCAGCCGACCCCGCCGCGAGCCGCTGGCGCCCGGAGTCATTCCATGGACCCTGAAGGCATACGAGAAGTCTTTTTCGCTGAACATGGCACGTCGCCCGATTACGGCGTCCGACGCGCGATGCGGTCATTGCCATTTACGCTGCGCCCAACCAACAGCCGGTTTGTCGGATTGCACCTGCCCTTAACAACGACGCTGCCAAAACGCCTCGACCCTGAGTTGCAGCAGTACGTCGGCCTGCATCGTTTCGACATGATCGTGATGGCCGGGATCGACCCGGTCGTGCTCGACGCCGACGATCTGTTGAATCTCTACGCCTACGTCCAGCGGGGCGGCGGGCTGCTGATGTTCGGCGGCACATCTGCGTTCGACCTGGCGCAGCGCGACTGGGGCCCCCTGTGCGCGGCGCTCCCCGCATCGATCACGCCGCCGCAAATTTCGCGTCAACATAGCCCGTCAGGTAATCACGATCTCGATTCCGTCAACGTCATGGCCAACGCCGACGAGGCCCACCCCGTGCTGCGCGGCCTGAGCGGCCAGCTCGGGGCTGTGCGTCACATTCATCCCATGGATCCAAACGACGGCGCGACCGTCCTCGGCGCCGTCCGCGGCCAACCCGTGATTGTCTGCGGCACACATGGCGCCGGCCGCGTGATGATGGTTGGCGCCTGGCCTCAATCCATCCCCGAATGCATGTTCGCAACCCGCGGATACGCCGACTTGTTGCGACAGGCGATGATGTGGCTGATCCAACGAGACTGCGATCTGATGATCGACGCGTGCGGAATCGACGATGCGTCGATGATCGCCGGCGAATCAAGGACGCTCACCATTGATCTGGATCATGACGCGCCCGGTCCCCATCGCGCCGAAGCACGCATCAGACGCGCCGATCCGGGGTGGATGTCGGTCGGCAGAGAGCCGCAGTTCGGCGATCCGTTGTCGATCCCGGCCGACATTAGCGAACACGTCGCCTCATGCACTTTCACGCCAGATCATCCCGGCCTGTGGCAGATTCGGATGGATGTCGCCGGCGACGGCTGGGCCAACCTCCGCGTCGCCCAGATCGAGGTGCGAACGCCCACCAACCTGAGGCTGACCAAGCGAGATCATGGCTACGTCACCGCCCCGGGCCGGACCCTGAAGCTCCATCTTGATGCCGATGCCGATGTCCAGGCGAACCTGAAGATCATCGATTTCGATGACCAGGTCATTGATGAGCACACCAGCGTTGGTCGCGGCCCGATCGATATCGGTCTCCCGGAACTCGAAGTCGGGCATTACGAGGCCGTCGCCGCCATCGACAATGACGAGGCGCGCCTGCGGTTCTACGTCACCCAGCCCTTGCGTCATATCCCATTCACAATCTGTGGCACCACCGGCAGCGGCTCGACCGAAGAGCAGTCACAATGGTTGTACGAATACTTCCGCGACCGTGGTTTCAACGCCCACTCGCGTCCCAATGCCTATGGCGAATACCTTGCCCAACGCGACGGTCTGGACGTGTGGACTGAATACGCCGGCGTCTCCCATCTCAGCATCGGACATAGTGCCCACAAGGATCGGCACGTCGAGGAATCCTGCCCAACCCGGCCGTGCGTGTTCTCGCCCGATTACCCCGACGCGCTGCGGCAACGGGTGGAACCCATGTTCGAACGCGGCGCGAGCGTCCCGCGAATGGGCGCGCTGGAGGTGCTCGACGAGCCGCACTTCTACCCCGCCAACGTCTGCCACTGCGAATGCTGCCAGACGCGCTTCCGTGACAAATACGGTTACGCCATGCCGACCTGGACCGAGGCGCTCGACGCCCGGGATCGTCGCACCGCCGATTACTTTGAATGGGTCAACGACTACGGCACCGAGGCCTTCCGTCAGGCCTTTGAATTGTGGAAGTCCTTCGGACCTCGACCGTGGGTCAATCATGTCCTCTGCGGCGCCGGATCCGGCCGACATTCCGCGCGATTCAGCACCGCACAGGACCTGCATTGGGCCGAGCACGCCCACTTCTTTGAGTTCGATTGCTACAACTACATGTACCCGCACTGGCGCCCCGTGGGCCAGCTGCGATGGAACGAATTCCACAACATGTGCGGGCACTTCCGCTTCCTGTCGCTCCGCAATCAGCAGATGATGGGCTTCTTCATCCAGGTCACCGATCGCGACGCGCCCGTCGCCCCGTGGGACCCCTTGCGAGCGCCCTCGGAGACGCTCTACGCCGCGATCGGCCAGGGCGCCAAGACATTCCACCTGATGGCCAAGTCGCCTTTCACGACCGGTCAGAACTGCCGTGAGGAGAAATTCGACACACTCGCCCAGGACGTCCACAAGGTCCAGCGCGTCGCTCCCCTCCTGGAAAAAGCACAATCGCCGCGCAGCCGCATCGCGATGACCTTCCCCTTCCACGACCGCCATTACCGCGTGCCCGCTCACCATCTCCCCGAAGGATACGCCGGTCTCGGCTTCTACGAAGGCAAACACCGCCCATTCGATACGCTCTGGCCGGGCCATATCGCGCCCATCAACATCTCCGAGTTGCTGACCCGTGGATTCGGCGAAGTCGACGTGATCGATCAGACCGCCTTCCGCGAGGGCGCCCTCGAGGACTACCCCGCCTTCATGCTCAACAGCACCGACTACATCGCCGACGAAGACGCCCAGGCCGCGCTGCGCTACGTCGAGCAGGGAGGCACACTGATCTGCGATCACGTCCCCACTCACAGCACTACGGGCGAACAGATCGCCACGCTCCACCCGATGTTCGGTGGCCCCGCCGAGAACCTGTGTCAATCCGTCACGATCACCCGATCGCAATATGGCAAGGGCCGCACGCTGCTGTTCAGCGATGACCTCAACGAGATGTGCACCGTCAGCTTCGAGCAGAATGAACCACTCGTGCACGATCTGCTCGAGACGACCATTCGCGACTACCTCCACGAAGGCGACATCTTCCCGCACGCATTCTGTGACCATCCGGAGCTTGCCGCCAACGTCCTGCTGACATCCGACACGATCGTCCTAGTCGCCGTGAGCCACGCCGAAACCCGCCAACAGGGACATGTGACGCTGTTCAACCCGCCGGTCCCCGTGACCCGGGCGTTCGATCTCGTCACGATGCAGCCGTACGACATTCAACAAACATCACGCGGTATCGAACTCGAGCTTGACCTCGATGAGCGCGAGGGCCTGATCCTCGGTCTCTACGTGGACACGCCGACCACATCGACGATCAAACTCGATCAAGCCGACCTGTCTCGCGGTGGCCGCCTCGCCTTCTCCGTTGAACTGACGAACGCACAGTCCCAGCCGGCCCGCGGAGATCAGATCATCGACCTGCGTGTGACCGATCCCGCCGGCGAGCAACGTCGCCTGTTCGGCGGGTTGCGCTGCGCCTCCAATGGGGTGCTGCGGATCGACGAACCCCTGGCCGCGAACGCACGCACCGGCGAATGGACCATCACGGCGTTCGATCGGTACACAACCAGGCAGAGCGTCGCAAGATTTGCCGTCAAGCCATAGCGCCGCTTCGTGCAGTCGGCGGCCGCGACCGCGATGAATGTCTGAACAATGCTGGAGGCCTCGCTCGATGTCGGAACAAGACAGACTCACACAGGTGCTGAAGATCATCGACCTCGTGGACTACCAGGATGACGCGATCGTCAGTCGGACCCTCGTCAAACAGAAGGCCGGCTCCGTCACCGTGTTCGCCTTTGACAAAGGTCAGGAGCTCAGTGCCCACACCGTTCCGTTTGACGCGTGGGTGCATTTGCTGGACGGCTCAGGTCGGTTCACCGTGGACGACCAGCCGCATCAACTCGGAACGGGCGACAGCCTGCTCATGCCCGCTGACCATCCGCACTCCGTCAAGGCCACCGACCGCTTCAAAATGGTGTTGTCGATGGTCAAGTCCGATCCTTCTGAATCGTAGCGCAAGGCATACCGATACCAGTGGGGAGGCCCTCGCCTCGCCACGAACAGTGAATCAACATCACGACAACAAGCCCCAGACGTCTGCCACCGCAGCATGCAGACCCATAAAAGGAAGATCGACATGAGTTCAGCATCAGACCTCAACTCAAATCGGCACGTGGGACGCTACGGCGTACTACTCGGCGCAATCATCGTGCAACTGATTCTCGGCACTGTGTACGGCTACAGCATCTTCTGGCAACCGCTCAGCGCCGAAGTCTATCCTGAGGTCGTCCCGGAGTAGCGGGTTATCACGCGCGATGAGGCGGCGGATCGGGTCGTCACACAGGACCGGGCCGTGGAGTTGGCTGAGGCCGGCAGCTCGATTGAGGGGCTGATTGTCGTTCGCAACGATCAGGACGCCGCTGAGCGCCGCCGACAAATCCAGGAAGGCCAAACGGTGGACGGCTTCCTGATCGTTGAAGATGCCGACACCGCGGTCGCAGTGAAGGCCGGTGAATCGGTGCCCGGCTATACGATTGTCGCGGACGAAGAGGCCATGAAGGCCCGGCTGGATGAGCAAAAAGGCAATCTCAAATACGCGTTCGCGATCTGCATCCTGTCGTTCGCGCTGACGATGGTCATCGCCGGGCGATTCCAGGACATCAAGGGACCGCGCTTTCCCGCCATCGTGGGGGCGGTGCTGATGGGCGGGGGATTCCTGCTGGCTTCGGCCCAGGCCAGCCCGATCGTATTCTACCTCGCCCACGCCGCGTTCGCCGGTGGCGTGACCATCGTGTTGCTGATGCTCTACTACGCACTGTTCGGCCGCATGGATGTCGAGCAGATGCCCATCCTCAAGGCGGTGCCTGCCGGCATTGTTGCCGCGGTCGTCGTTGCCGCGATTGTGCTGGGCAACCAATACGTCGGCAAAGTCGGCGAGATCGACAAGCTCCTGCTGCTGTGGGGCACTGTGGGATTCCTCGCCGGAGCGGGGATTGGCTTTGGAAATAGGCATTGAAAAGGGACCCACCTCGGCGTCGAATTGGTACCCACCTGGGGGTGATAGATTACGCCCTGGCCTGA
>NYZD01000070.1 GCA_002685935.1 Planctomycetaceae bacterium
CGAGGAGTAGTCCTCCGACACGGGGATATTTCAATCGCGAACCTCAAACGCCGCACATCGATGCGGCGTCTTTTCTATCGACCGCCATGCCGCGCGTTCAAACCACTTCGAGCATCATCGCGGCGCCCATTCCCCCGCCGACGCACGCCGTGGCCGCGGACCGACGGGCCAGACCTCGTCCCGTCTGGTGGGCCAGGTGCGCCACGAGCCTGGCGCCTGAAGCGCCAATTGGATGTCCCAGGGCGATCGCTCCGCCGTGCGGATTCAGGCGTTCACGATTGATCCCCAGTTCTCGCACGCACGCCAAAACCTGCGCCGCGAACGCTTCGTTCATCTCGATGACGTCAAGTGCGTCCGGTGCCACGCCTGTCTCACTGCACAGCGTTCGTGTCGCAAGGACCGGTCCGATCCCGAACCGCTGCGGTTCGCAGCCCACCGCGGTGTGCCCGGTGATCTTCGCCAGCGGCGCTCGGCCGAGCTGGCTCGCCGTGTCCGGATCGCACACCACCAGCATCGCTGCCCCGTCGTTGATGCCTGACGCATTGCCGGCGGTGACCGTCCCATCTGCGCCAAATGCCGGGCTCAGCGTTGCCAGCTTCTCGATCGTCGTGTCGGGGCGTGGGTGTTCATCCGTGGTCACGTCGCCGACCGCGACAATCTCATCGGCAAACACGTTCGCCGCTTGTGCCGCCGCCGTTCGTTGTTGCGACGCCCACGCAAACTCATCCTGTGCCGCACGATCGATGCCATACTCAGACGCGAGCCGATCGGTGTGGACCCCCATGTGCCGGCCGTCGAACGAATCGACCAGCCCGTCTCGAAGCACGCTATCGATCAGGATCCCATCGCCCAGCTTGTAGCCGCCCCGTGCACGATCGAGCAGATAAGGCGCATTCGACATCGACTCGATCCCGCCGCACAGCACCGCGCGCGCGCTGCCGAGCCGAATGGCTTGGTCGGCCAGCGCCACTGCCTGCATGCCTGAGCCGCACATCATGTTCACCGTGAACGCTGGCCGGTCGAGGGGCACATCCAGCGTCACCCCGATCTGCCGCGCCACACTCATGCCCTGGCCGGCCGCGAGAACGTTCCCGACGATCACCTGATCGATCACATCCGGGTCGATGCCATCCAGCGTCGCGCGGCCGGCTGCCACCCCCAGATCGACCGCGCTGTGTTTCGCCAGTCCACCCATGAACCGGCCCTGCGGTGTTCGCTTCGCGGCAATGATGTAAACGTCATCCATTCGAGGTCCTCGTCTCGGCGAATCGCTTCATCGGTCATTCAAAGATGCTTGCAGGCATGATGCCCACGTTCTTGACAGCGGGCCTGAAATCCATCTGGCTCAGCACGTCACGAGCGACATTAACCCCCGGGGCGACCTCAATCAGCTCCAATCCATCATCACTCAGTCGGAATACGGCCCGCTCCGTGACGTATAGCACGTTCTGGCCGATCTGTTGTGATCGAGCCGCGCTGAACGAGACCTGCTCCACGTCGCGCACGAACTTACGCGTCCTGCCCTCCTGGATGATATTCAACCTGCCGCCATCGATCTCAACGGCCAGCCCATCGGCATTGAACGTTGCACAGAACACGAGCTTGCGCGCCGTCTGCGTGATGTTCACGAATCCCCCCACACCCGCGACACGCGTGCCGAATTTAGAGACGTTCACGTTCCCCGCGGCATCAATCTGTGCCGCCCCAAGTGCCGCGAAGTCCAACCCGCGCCCATCGTAAAAATCAAACTGCGCCGGCTGATCGATCACGGCATGCGGATGGACCGACGCCCCGAAGCTCAACCCTCCCGCCGGCATACCTCCGGTCGGGCCGCTCTCGACTGTCAGCGTGAATTGATTGAGCAGTCCCCGCTCGGCGGCGATACACGCGATCCCCTCCGGCATGCCGATGCCGAGGTTGGCGATGTCGCCGCGGCGCAACTCATCGCAGGCGCGAGCCGCGATGATCCGCCGCGCATCCGGCGGCAGTGTTTCCAGCTCGCCGGCAACGTCCAATTGAGCGGGTTCGCAGTACGCGGGATTGAACGCCTCCCCAAATGTCTGATCGTGTTCGTGCGGCTCAGCAACGATTACGCGATCGACCAGGATCCCGGGCACACGCACCTGCTGCGGCGGGGCGGGCGTGTCGAGCAACCGCTTGACCTGGGCCAGCACGATGCCGCCGTGGTTGTGCGCCGCCTGGGCGATCGGCAACACCTCCCCAATGACCGCCTCCTCGTTCATGACCAGGTTGCCCAGCGGATCCGCCGCCGTCGCTCGGATCAGGCCCACATGAATCGGGACCGCCTTGTACCACAGCCACGTCTGCCCGCCGAGCTCCACGCGTTCGACGAAGTCGTCAGGCGTCCGTTTGTTCAAGCGGCCACCGTCGTGAATCGGGTCGATGAACGTGTCCAGCCCAATATGCGTGATGCATCCCGGGCGGCCTGCGGCTGTGTCACGTAGCAGTTGGCACATGACCCCCTGTGGGATGCTGAACGCCTCGATCTTGCCCTCCACCGCCAGTTTCCCCATGCCGGGCACCAGCCCCCAGTGCGCGCCCGCGGCGCGCCGGATCAACCCCTCATGGGCCAGGTGGTTCAACCCCCGGTGCTTGCCATCGCCCTGCCCGGCGCAATACAGCAGTGTCAGGTCGCGCGGATGGCCGGTGCCGTGGAAACGTCGTTCGATCGCCGCCGTGAGTGCTTCGGGATGGGCCGCGCCGACAAATCCCCCGGACACCACCGTCCGACCGTCCTCAATCAGTGCCGCCGCCTCATTCGCCGTGCACCGTTTGCCATCAATCGGGTGGCTCATCCCCACCATCCTCCATTGACGTGAATCACCTGACCGCTCACGTGCGAGGCCAGATCGCTGCACAAAAACACGATCACGTCGGCAATCTCGCGCGGCTCGGCGAACCGCCCCAACGGGATGGATTTGAGCATCTCCTCCCGGACGTTCTCCGGGATCGTCAACCCCATGTCGGTCAGCGCCACGCCCGGCGCCACCGCGTTCACGGTAATCTGTCGCGCACCGACTTCGCGGCTCAACGATCTGGTCAAACCGATCACCCCCGCCTTTGCCGCGGCATAGTTGGTCTGGCCAAAAAACCCGATTACCGCTGAGATCGACGCGAGGTTCACAATCCTTCCGCCGTCGCGCATGGCTGCCGTGCCGGCCTTACAGACGTTAAATACGCCCGTCAGATTCGTATCGATGACCGACTGCCATTCCGTCGCCGACATCTTCTTGAGTGTGCGGTCCCGCAGAATCGCGGCATTGTTCACCACGATGTCCAGACCCCCGAATCGGGCCGCCACGTTGTCCACCATCACCTCGATCGCGTCGGTGTCTCGCACATCCGCCATCACCACCGCGGCGCGGTCGCCTAGATCCGTCGCCGCCTGCTCAGCCTGAGTGTGATTCTCACCGCTGGGGTCGTCATATTCGTTGATCGCCACGTTAGCCCCGGCTGCGTACAGACGCTGAGCCGTGGCAAGCCCCAGCCCGCGGCCGGCACCCGTGATAATCGCGGTCTTTCCCGTCAGATCAATGCCGACCATTCTTGATTCCCGCAGGGGTGGCAGCCATTGTAGTCGCTCACGGCCGCCGGTGGACTGATTCCCGGCCTGCCGCCGACGTACTTGACCCACGCGGCAAATCCGGCAAAACTGTGGGGTATCAGACAACACCGCTGGCCAGGCTGGCGGCTCGCCTTTGGAATCCTCCATGGCCAAAGTTGGATAAGGAGGCCGTGCTATGGCCGTACGATCTCGTGCTGGCGTCAGCGCCGCGACCGTGGGTTTGGTGATCTTTGTGCTCCTCACCGTCGTCGCGGCGGTGGCTGCAATCCTGATCTATGCCCAATTGGCAAAGTCCCAAGAGCGTTTTGCCGAAAAAGACGAGTCGCTGGCCCGATTCGTATCAACCCAGGAGCAAAGCAACCGGGAGATTCAGTCGCTGCGCGAGGCGGCCGGCGAACGCGGCGCCGCGACGGTCGTCGGCGCGCTGTTGGCTGAACGGTCAGCCCTGCGCCTCCGGTTCAGCGGCGATCCAAGCCATACCCTTACGCAGATCAGCGAGGCGCTGGCCGACACCGGCGCGCATCCGGACGACCCAGCCCTTACCGCCATCAGCAGCCTGCGTGCGCAGCTCCAGGCACTGACCAAGGAACGCGACGATCTCCGTACCGGGGCCGAGAGCCTGCGCGAGCAGATCACCGAAAAAGAGGAACAGATCGCCCGCCTCAATCAGACCCATCAGGATAACGTGGGCTCGCTGAGCACTGAGGTGCAGACCATCGGCAAAGACGTCGATGTACATTTCGAGGCGACCGCCAAAACGCTCGACGAGATTGAAACCAACTACAAGACCCAACTCGATACCAAGCGCAATGACCTGCGCCAGAGCCAGGCGAAAATCGCGGAACTGCAAGGCGAGATCGATGAGCTCCGCGACGAACTGGATAGGCTGCGCGGCAAATTCCGTAGTTTGGGCCGCGTCTCGGCCCCCGACATGACCAAACTCGTCGACGGGCGCGTCGTGGAGATCGCGCACGCCGAGAACCTCGTGTACATCGATCTGGGGCGGCGCGACAAGATCTTCCTTGGTATGACATTCGAGGTGTTTGATCCCACGCGCGGCGTGGTCGTCGATGAGTCGGGCCAGCAGCGCGGTAAGGCCTCCATTGAGGTCGTCGATGTCGCCGAGACCTCCGCCACCTGTCGCGTCGTGCGCGAGACCCTGGGCCGACCCGTCCTCGCCGATGATCTGGTCAGTAACATTGCCTACGACCAGAACATGGTGTTCAAGTTTGTGGTCCACGGTGACTTTGATCTTGATTACGACGGGAGGACCTCAATCACCGACCGCCAGCGCGTCGAGACGTTGATTGAGGAGTGGGGCGGAGTGGTGCTCGACGAGCTGACGCTCGATACCGATTTTCTCGTCGTTGGCGTCGCGCCGCCGCCGGCTAGAGCGCTGAGCCCGGATGAAGAGATCAATCCGATCGACCTGGCCGCGCAGGTACAAGCCCACAACAAGTGGAGAGAATATCAACAGGTCGGCGAACAGGCGCGGGACATGACCATTCCCGTGCTGAACCAGAATCGTTTCCTGGTCCTGATTGGATACTTCGTCCGGTAGCACGGCCGCGCACCGGACCTCTCTTGGTCCGCCTCGCCCCGGCCCAACGCCTATGGCTCGGAATCAGTCAGCGCTGACCAATTGGTCGCAGTATCTGGCGATGCGCCTGGCCGCATCGGCGCTGCACGCCTTCCCCATCAATCAGAACCTGCGCAGCGCTCGTTTTGCCGGTTCGCTGATGTATCGGTTCGACGGCGAACACCGGCGCCGCGCGCTGCGCAATATCGCACGATCTCTGCCCGGCACGCCGGCGTCACAAGCGCCGCGCATCGCCGAGAAGTCCCTGCAGCATTTTCTCCAACTCGGCGTCGAGGTGATGTTTACCACGCGGCTGATTCATCTGGATACCTGGTCGCGCTACATGCGATTGCAGCAACTGTCCAAGGCGCTGGACGTGATGCTGTCCGATCGCCCGACTATCATGGTCACCGGCCACTACGGCAACTGGGAGCTGCTGGGCTACACCTTGGCCACGCTCGGCCTGGATATGGACGCGCTGGCCCGGCCCATCGACAACCCGCTCGTGAATCGCTGGCTCACCGACGTCCGTCAGAAGCGCGGTATGCGCCTGATCACCAAATGGGGCGCGACCGATGACATGGTGCGCATCATGGCCAATCGTGGCACCCTGGCGTTTATCGCCGACCAGAATGCCGGCGAAAAGGGATTGTTCGTGCCCTTCTTCGGTCGGCTGGCGTCAACTTACAAATCGATCGGCCTGCTGGCGATGCAGTTCAACGCCCCGATCGTATGCGGATACGCCCGCAGGCTTGGCCCGCGATTCGAATATGAGCTCGGCACCACCGATGTGATCTACCCCGAAGATTGGACCGCGCAGCCCGACCCGCTGTATTACCTCACCGCCCGCTACATGCGCGCCATCGAAACGATGGTGCGCCTCGACCCCACGCAATACTTATGGGTACACCGCCGCTGGAAATCGCGACCGCGACACGAGCGCCAAGCCAAGCCCATGCCCGCCGGGCTGCGCCACCAACTCGAGATGCTGCCGTGGATGACCGATGAGTTGATGGCCCGCCTGCAACGTGCGTGAATCAACGCGCCCATCCGGCTACAATGAACCTGCATTGACCGGCCTGAGCTTTGGAGTCGCTCCGGCCCCGCATCACGCCTTTGGAGCACACCATGACCGAGGAAATCACCGATCGACTCGCCGGACGCAGAGTGCTGATCGTCGACGACGATCGCGACGTGCTCGCGACCATGGAGCAGGCGCTGCAGGCCGAAGGCGCCTCCACCAAGTGCTGCACCGACGGCAATACTGCTGTCTCGTTGTGTGAATCCGAGAAACCTGAGTTGGTCGTGCTCGACATGATGCTGCCCAAACGTTCCGGATTCCTGGTCCTCGAACGCATTAAACGCCGTGAAAACCCGCCCGTTGTCATCATGATCACCGCCAATGAGGGCAAGCGTCACCAAGCCTACGCCGAGGAACTCGGCGTCGACGGCTACCTGCACAAACCCGTCCGACTGGAACGGCTCATCACGCTCGCGCAGGAAATGTTGGCCTGACGTGGCGGCCCGGCAGTGGGGCGGCGCCGGTGAATCTCACAACACGAACTTGCTCAAATCCTCATCCGCAGCAATCGCCGACAGACGCTCCTGCACCAAGTCGGCGGTCACGTTCAGCGCTGTTTCACCGGACGCGACTAACTCCGGGGCGTCGAAGTTCGTCTCTTCGAACAGCTTCTCCATCACCGTCATCAGCCGACGGGCGCCGATGTTCTCCGCATTTGCGTTCACACGAGCCGCGATCTCCGCCAGCGCGTCGATCGCTTCAGGATCAAATGTCACCGCCAATCCCTCGGTCTGCAGCAGCGCCTCTTGCTGACGAGTCAGCGCATTGTGCGGCTCGGTGAGGATGCGCGCAAAATCGTCCTTCGTCAGAGCGGACAGCTCCACGCGAATTGGGAAGCGCCCCTGTAATTCCGGCATCAGATCGCTCACCGCTACATTGTGGAACGCACCGGCGGCAACGAACAGAATGTGATCGGTGTTCACCACACCGTGCCGCGTCGTGACCGTCGTGCCCTCGACGATTGGCAGCAGATCACGCTGCACGCCCTGGCGCGAGATATCCGGGCCGCGCCCGCCTTCGCCGCCGGTCGGCGTCGCGATCTTGTCCAGCTCATCCAGAAAGATGATGCCCGATTGCTCTGTGCGATGGATCGCCTCGGTGGTCAGCTTCTCGCGATCGATCAGGTTCTCCGTCTCTTGGGCGACCAGGACCTGCCGCGCATCGGCGACGCTCAACCGGCGATTCTGTGTCTGATCGGGAATCAGATTCTCAAACATGCGCGTCATGTCCGGATCCATCTGATCCATGCCCATGTTTGAGAACATCGCCACCGGCACCGCCTTCTGTTGGATCACGATCTCCACTTCGCGGTCGTCCAGTGCCCCCGCCCGCAACTGCTCAGCGAGGCGTTCGCGCGTCCGCTGGCGGCGTTCATCCGCCTCATGATCCGCCACGTACCCCGTGCTCGGCGCCGCCTGACCATCGGGCAGCAGCAAGTCCAGCAGACGCTCTTCGACCGCATGCTCGGCATCCTGCGCCACCCGAGTGGCGTATTCAGCCCGGAGCATGCTGATCGCCTGCTCCAGCAGGTCACGCACCATCGATTCCACGTCACGGCCGTAGTAGCCGACCTCCGTAAACTTGCTGGCCTCGACTTTCAGAAACGGGGCGCCCGTCATCATGGCGATGCGCCGCGCGATCTCGGTCTTGCCCACGCCCGTTGGCCCGACCATCACGATGTTCTTCGGCGGCATCTCGCGAGCAAATTCCGGATCGATCTGCTGCCGCCGCCAGCGATTGCGGATCGCCACGGCCACCGACCGCTTCGCATCGTGCTGGCCCACGATGTATTCGTTCAGATGTTCGACGATCTGTCGGGGGGTCAGGTTATCCATGAGCGCCGCATCATAGCAGACCGCGACTGTCAATATGCCCGCTGCACCCGCGCCGTGGGGTAATACTCGTTGAGAATCGCGATCGCATGCTGCCCGGCTCTGCCCATGTGCTGAGCGCCGTATTGGCACATCCCCACGCCGTGCCCGCGTCCCCGCCCGTCCGAAAAGATCACTTGGTCATTCGATACCGCGACATCCACGTAGCTGCTCAACAGACGATTGCGACCGGCGAGGGCTGGCGCCCCGGATCGTGAGCCGCGGAAGTTGCACGCGATTCGGAACTGATCCGCCGGAAAAAAGATCTCGTGCCCGCTGCGGTCCGCGACGCCGAACCGTGTCGGGCGCTTGTGCGCATTTCGATCCACAATCGTGATTGCATTGATGGGGCCCAGCTTGGCGGCCGCCTGACTCCCTTGATAGTTCCCCCACGCGGCAATGCGCTTGGACAACGTCGCGCGATCACGCCGGATCGGCCCCCAACGCCAATCACTTGACGCCGCACAGCAATCCCCGTGGTGCAGCCCCAGATGGCCCGGAACGTCCGGCCCGCCGAATGCGTCGCTCGCCGTCAACGATACCCCGCCGCATGAGCTGCTGTACATCGCCGGAATGATGCGATCGTGCACTGTCAACACCAGCCCCGCCGTGTCCTGCGCAGCCTGAATCGCGACCCGGCGCGTCGCTTGGCCGCGATAGGCCTGCGAGCGCTGCGTGGCCTCTACATCCCACTCCCGCATCGACGCATGTTGAGTGTGATGCGCGATGGCGTAACTCCGTGCCGCGATCGCCTGCGCGTGGTATGCCGCCAATGACCATCCCGCCTTCAACTCACGTTCCAGAACCCCCGGCAGATACGCCTCAATCGGCACGGCGTTAATGACATGGAATTGATCGGCTAGCGCCGCGTTACCCTCGACGACCAACCGCATCGCCCCCGGGTAGGGACGGTCGTTGACCACGATCAACGCATCGCCGACGGGGTCGATGTGAAGCGGGCCGCCGGCGAACGACGTTGCGGCCCGTGAATTGATCGACCACTGTCCATCGGAGCGCCGAATGGTCAACGGCGCCGCCACGCGGATGGTTGTCGAATCCCCCTCACCGGTCCACAGCTTCACTTCTCTCGGACCCCGGATGTCCAATTCAGCTACGGAACGCCCAATCCTCACGCGGACAATCGGCTCGTTAGCTGCGGCCTTCGATCCGGACACCGGAGCGGCGTCCGCACATCCGACTATGGTCAAAGCGATGAACAGTAGAGCGCAGCGAATCATCGTGATCCGATCAACCACGATGTCAAAGGGCAGATCACGCCGTCGCGTTCACTTTTCTTCCGGCTCGCCCGGCTCAACTGGATCAATTGGATCGCTCAGATCGCTCAACTCACCAGGTCCGCTCGACTCGTCGGTGAGTTCCGCTTCGCTCGGCCCGGCCTCATTCGCGTCGTCATCTTCCATGACGTAGGCATCCATCGAGGCGATGGCCTCCTCCAGAAGCCCGCTAACACCCTCAGCCGCGCCTTCCGGGGTCTCATCGTCATCAAGCAGACGCAGCGACAGGCCGCGCTCCTCTAACTTCAGCTTGATCTCATCGAGACTCGTTGATCCGAAGTTCTTGATTCCCAGCAGTTCGGCCTCGGTGCGCTGGATCAGATCGCCGATCGTGTGGATGTTCAACAACGTCAGTGCCTTGGCCGCCCTTGCCGACAGGTCGAGTTGCTCGATGGGCACGCCGACCACATTTTCCTGACCCGTCCCGCGCAACTGGTCGTACATCTCCTCGCGGGCGCGGGATTGTTCAGCGTCAATGTATTGGCCAAGTCGCAGTCCCTTGGCCGCGAGCATCGCCTTGATCTCTGTCAGCGACGTCTCACCAAAGTTCTTGTACGCCATCAGCCCCGCCTCGCTGGTGCGCAGCAGGTCGCCGAGGGCGCGGATGTTCATCTTCTTGAGACAATTGCGGGCGCGGGCCGAAAGCGCGAAATCCGTCACCGGCGTTTCCAGCAACGGATCATACATATCACGATTTGGGTCCAGGTCGTCGACATACATCTCACGACTGGCCCGCACGTCCTTCAAATAAAGCTGCGCTCGCGCGTGGTTTGGATACGTATCGAGCACAAGCCGCAAGCACCGCTCAGCCTTGCTGTATCGCCCCGTGTCTTCATAGAGTACCGCGAGATTCAGCAGCGCATTGACATGGGCCTGCCCCGAACTGCAGCATTGCTCATAGAGATGGATCGCATCTTCGTCATCGCCGATCAGGTCGCGGTGATACGCGAGGCTGAAGCAGGCCTTTGGATTATCCGGATCCGCCTGAAACGCCTTCTCATAGGCGTCCAGGGCCGCGATGCGATCCTGACTCAATTCCGCCTGATGCGCCTCGGCCAAGGCCGCTTCGGCCGCAGCCGGATCGCGAAACTCGTCGTTGTCACCAATCAATGTTTGTCGATCATCCGCCATGGTCGGATTATGCTCCTGTTGGACGTTTTCCGATAATACCGCTAGCGTTTCTGATACAACAAACGATAATCATCGCCGCAACATGTGGCAAGGGCGGCCACAACCGCCAGGCTCAAAAGGATATCACCGTTGGCTACGATTAAGCGCATTCTCGTGACCGGGGGTGCCGGGTTCCTCGGCTCGCACCTTTGTGAACGGCTGGTCGATCAGGGACACGACCTGATCTGCGCCGATAATTTCTTCACCTCCCAGAAGTCCAACGTGCAGCACCTGTTGGAGCGACCCAACTTCGAGTTGCTCCGCCATGATGTCACCCATCCCCTGTTCCTGGAAGTCGACGAAATCTACAACCTCGCCTGCCCCGCCTCGCCCGTGCATTACCAGTTCAATCCCATCAAGACCATCAAGACCTCCGTGCTCGGCGCCATCAACCTGCTCGGCATGGCCAAGCGGACCCACAGCAAAATCCTCCAGGCTTCCACCAGCGAAGTCTACGGCGACCCCGATGTCCATCCACAGCCCGAATCCTACCGCGGCAGCGTCAATCCCATCGGCCTACGCGCCTGTTATGACGAAGGCAAACGTTGCGCCGAGGCCCTGTTCTTCGACTACCACCGCATGAACCACGTCAACGTCCGAGTCGTGCGCATCTTTAACACTTACGGGCCGCGCATGCATCCCTACGACGGACGCGTCGTCAGCAATCTCATCGTCCAGTCCCTGACCGGACAGGACCTGACCATCTACGGAGATGGGTCCCAGACGCGATCCTTTTGCTACGTCGACGATCTGATCGAGGGATTCGTCCGCATGATGAACGGTCCCGATGATTTCATTGGCCCCGTCAATATCGGCAACCCCGATGAATTCACCATCCTCCAACTCGCCCAGCTTGTCCTCGAACTGACCGGCGCCAAATCAAAGATCGTCCGCCAGCCGCTGCCGTCCGACGATCCAACCCAGCGCCGTCCAGACATCACGCTGGCCAAGGATCGACTGGGCTGGGAGCCGACCGTCGCGCTGCGGGAAGGGCTGGGCAAAACGATCGAGTACTTCCAGTCCGTCGATCTGGGATCGTTCCGCAATCCCACACCCAATGTCATCAAGTAGGGCGTCATCCCGTCGATGTGTCCGCGCGAACGCTGGCGACCGGCCATGATCCTGTTAGAATGATTCATCCCGACCGGGCCGCGGCGTGGCGCAACCCACGCACTCGGCATCATGCGATTCTCAAAGTGAAATCCGAACGCCGGCGACGATTGATCCCGGACGCACCGAACACCGGAGTGGACCATGGCGACGAATGCCGACAAAGAGCACGGGCCGCCGAAAAACCCGATTGGCCACGCTGCCAGAACCCCGTATCGACTCGTGATGCTGGGCATATTCTGCGGCGCTCTCGCCGCCGCGGGGGGTTCGGTATTGACGGGACGATCCATAGATCTGACCGCCTGGCCGCGCGAGCTGATCACCGCCCTCATCGCCCTGACCGTCATCCTCGGGGTCCTTGCCGTCACGATGTTCTCCGTCGGCGTGGTCTGGTGGGGGGCGCAGCTGGCCCTCCGCGCCCGGGAATCCGAACGATCCCCTGCCGGATCGACCGTGGAGGAGCTGCTCAGATCCGTCAATGATCGCATGCTGATCTCCGACCAGGCCAAGCGGATCGCCTACCGTCAGCGTGATCGCGATGCCCTGCGGGACGCCATCGTCCAGGACATTCGTAACGAAGAATACGAAGCGGCGCTGGCCCTCGTCGTGGAAATGGCCGAGACGTTCGGCTACCGCGAGGAGGCCGAGCAATACCACCGACAGATCGATGATGCCCAGGCCCAACGACGGCAGGAACTCATCAACAACGCGATCGCTCGCATCGATGAAATCTGCGCCACGCACGATTGGGACCGCGCCACGCACGAGGCCAATCGCGTGTCGCGCACCTATCCGGATGTCGCCAATGTCGCGAATCTGCACGACCGCATCGCCGAGGCGCGTGCCGCGCACAAAACGGAACTGGAGCGCGCGTTCCTCGCCGCCGCCGAGAACGAAGATGTCGATCGCGCCCTGTCGCTGATGAAGGAAATGGATCGGTACCTTACCCCCGCCGAGGCCGAGCCGTACCGAGAGACCGCACGCGGCGTGATCGGTCAGAAACGCGAGAACCTCGGAGTCCAGTTCAAACTTGCGGTCAGCGATCGCGACTGGATCGCCGCCATGAACGTCGGACAGCAGATCATCAGCGATTTTCCCAATACGAAGATGGCTCAGGAAGTGCGCGGCATGCTCGATCAGTTGCGCGAACGCGCCGCGGAGCAGCGGTCGGCAAATCGGTAAGCCCCGGTTACGTCCCCGTCGACCCCCCGCCGGACATCGACAGGAAATAATTCAGCGCCAGATACGCCAGGTAGATCGTCACCAGCGGCACCCCGAACCAGCGCAGGAATCGGCCCCGCCGCACCGCCGCAAAGATATACACCCGAAACAACGTCAGAATCACCAGCATCGTCGGGAGGTGGAGGTACAGAAAGATCTCCGGGATCCCCCCCGTCGGCGCATCCGGCCCACGGTCGATGATCGGCAGTTCCGCCGCCGATGCCGACGCGCCGATCACGAACAGCACGTTCAGCACGTCCGCCCCAATCACGTTGCCGATCAGCAATTCCGGATGCCCCTTCCGGATCGCGGTGATCCCCACGACAAGCTCCGGCAGCGACGTCCCAAGCGCCACGATCGTCGATGCCACCACCACTTCCGGCACACCCCAGCGCAGACAGAGAAGCTCCACGCAGATAATCAGGATGTGCCCGAACAGCACCACCAGTGTCAGCCCCACCACAAACCGAAGCGCCAGCTTCGCCCAGGAGTCGCCCGACGCCCTTTCGAGAATCTCGTCCGTTTCCGATGTGTCGTCCTCGTGCGCATGCAGACGGCTGTGCTGGCGTCCCCACCGCACCGAAGCCCACAGGTACGCTCCCAGCAACCCCAGCATGACCGGCCCAACCCAGCGGCCGATCACCGGCTCTTCCCTGTGCTGCCACCAGGCGACGTAGCAGATCACCGCCAGCAGCACCGCCGAACCGAACTGCACCCATCCTTGTCGATTCAAAATGAATCGATCCACCGGTAGCGCCATCAACAAACACCCCATCCCGAATATCAATCCCGTATCCGCGATGATCGAACCCACCGCATTGCCCAGCGCCAACCCCGCGTCGCCTTTCCAAGCCGCCATGACCGACACCGCGGCCTCCGGGCTCGTCGTGCCCAGCGACACGATCGTCGCGCCGATCACGATTTTCGACATCCCCGCCCGCAGCGCGATCCCCGATGCCCCCTCCACCAGCCAGTCCGCACCCTTGATGATCGCCGCCATCGCCGCCGCGGCGATCAACAGCAGCAGCACGCTGTGCAGTCCTTCAAACCATTCTGGCTTTATCAGGAATTCCAGGGCAGTCCTCGTGTCGGTAGGGCCGAGCGATCCGCGACATCCGCTCAGCCGTCAAACATTGAGCTGCGCCGACTGCCCCAAATGCTCGGCATACCGCCGGCGAATCGGCTCCACGACCGTCGCAACAAACTCATCCACCTGTTGCGGGGCCCGGCCGACATACCGCTGCGGATCCAACTCCGCCGTCAGATCAATCCCGGCGAACGCCGGCTCGCCCGCCAGCCGCTCCAGCAGATCGTTCTCCGCGCCTTCGGATTTCACACGGTCCGCCGCCGCCTGAGCGTGCTGACGAATCAACTCGTGCGTCGCCTGACGGTCCGCGCCACGCTGCACCGCCGCCATCAATAAATCCTCGCTGGCCAGGAAGGGCATCTCGCGCGCCAGGTTCGCCTCGATCGTCTTCTCATAGACCACCAATCCGCGCGTCACGTTGATCATGATCTCCAGCACACCGTCCGTGGCCAGGAACGGCTCGGGCAGCGTCAGTCGCCGCGTGCTCGAATCGTCCAGCGTCCGTTCGAGCCACTGCTCCGCCGCCGTTGTGAACGGGATCTGCACCTGACCGATCACAAATCGCGACAGTCCGCCGATCCGCTCGCATCGCATCGGATTGCGTTTGTAAGGCATCGCCGACGAACCCACCTGATTCCGCTCGAACGGCTCCTCCAACTCCTTGCGGTGCGCCAGCAGCCGCATGTCGACCGCGAACTTCGCGCACGCCGTCGCCGCGACACCCAGCGACGCGCCTACCATGCCGTCCACCAGCCGTGGGTACGTCTGCCCCGTCACCACAAACCGCCGGTCCGGTTCCCACCCCATCTTCTCGGTCACCAGTCGATCCAGTTGTTCGACCTTCGCATGTGCTTCCGCCGTATCGCCCCCGAACAGCGACAGGAACGATGCCTGCGTCCCCGTCGTGCCCTTCACCCCGCGGAACCGCAGCGATGCCATCCGGTACTCCGCCTCTTCCAACGCCAGCGCCAGATCATGGGCCCACAGGGCCGCCCGCTTGCCAACCGTCGTCGGCTGAGCCGGCTGAAAATGGGTAAACCCCAACGTCGGCAGCGCCCGGTACTCCGCCGCGAATCGGCCCAACTGATCGATCGTCGCCGCCAGCTTCCCTGCTATCAGTTGCAGCGAATCCCGGATCAGCAGCAATTCCGTGTTGCAGTTGACGAACTGGCTCGTCGCCCCCAGGTGAATGATCGGCCCGGCCGCCGGAGCCGCGTCCGCGAACGTATGCACGTGCGCCATCACATCGTGACGCATCTTGCGCTCGTATTCCGCCGCCTTCTCAAAATCGATGTCGTCCAGATGCCCCCGCATCTGCTCGATCTGCTCTCCCGTCACGTCCAGCCCCAGCTCGTGCTGGGCCTCAGCTAACGCCAGCCATAGTCGACGCCAGGTAGAGCACTTGCGCTGGGCCGACCAGATCGATTGCATCTGGGCCGACGCGTTGCGTGTCGCCAACGGCGATTCATAGGCATCCTGGCGAACCATCAGTATCGGCCTCGCGTATTGACCCACCGACGTTGGAGCGTCATAGTACCAGTCGCCGCACCGGTTTGCACGCGTTCCGCAGGGGCGGATCACGCCTCCATGCCACAAGCATCCGGGCTGAAACGCTCACCATGACCCCGACTTCCCTGCTGAGCCCGAAGCGCGAAGCTCAACTGGTCCAACAGGTCCAGCGTGGGGATCGCGGCGCGCTCGGCGAGCTGCTCGGAGCCTACCAGAAGCGTGTCTACCACGTCTGCCTGCGCATGGTCTGTCACGCCGATGATGCATCCGATCTCACGCAGGACGTCCTGCTCCGGGCGGTGCAGCACATTCAGAAGTTTCGCGGTGATAGCCAATTCGGCACCTGGCTCTTCCGGATCGCCATGAATCAGTCTATTTCGCATCTCCGCAAACGGCGGGTCCGGGATGCGGTCAGCCTCGAAGCCCCCACCGGCCCCGCCATGGACGATCAGGCCGCCCCTCTAAAGGCCATGATCGACCAGCAGCGGGAACTTGGCCTTGATCAAAGCGTCGAAACAATGGAGCAGATCACGCAACTGACCGATGCCATCGATCGATTGGACGTCGGCCTGCGTACGATGATCATTTTGAGGGACTTACAGGAGCTGGAATATCAGGACATCGCCGATGTGCTGGGAATCCCGTTGGGGACCGTCAAGAGCCGACTGTTCCGCGCCCGATTGGCGCTGCGAAACGTGCTGGATGTAAAGACCGATAAACCCGATCAGTGATACCAAACGATGCCGAACGAATACGACGAACTACTCCTGCTGGGCTACGTTGAGGGCGACCTGACCGACGCTCAGCGTGCCCGGGTCGAGCAGTGGATCAGCCAGGATCCACGCCTGGGCTCGCTCCTGGCCAAGCTCGCGGCCGATCGTGACGCCGTGCGGGCCGTGCCCGAACCCGATACCCCCGCCGGGCTGATGGACGACGTGGATCGCGTCCTCGAGCGATCGATGCTCCTGCAATCCGCCCCCGCCGAACAGCAGGAACGCGTCGACGAGAAGCGATTCGCCATGCGGCGGACCATCGCGATCGTCGTCGCCGCCGCGATGCTGCTTGTGATCACCGCCGTCGTGATCCAATCCATCGTCGGTCTGGGTGCCGATCCCGTTGCCCCCCGGGACTTGGCCATGGGGGGCCGGCCCGCGCCCGGTGAATCGCCAACCCCTTCGGACACGGTCGACGAGGCCTGGACCGACCGCGATGCACCCCCTGCCGATGGCATCGCCAAGGCCCCCGGAACGCTCGCTCGGTCAGATCACGCATCAGGTGAACCGATTGCTGCGGTCGATCACCCCTTGGCTGATGCAGTGGCTCTGATCGACGATGACGATGCGTTATCGTATGCCTTCGGTGGAGCGTCACCCGACGCACGCAGCGGCTACTTTCAGAATCTCCCCGATGAGTCCTTGGATATGGACGTGTCTCCCGTCGCGGCGGCTGCCATCGCCGAGAGCGGGCGTTCGCTCGTCGGTCACCTCGTTGACCCGGCACTGGCCATCGAAGGCACCATGGCGACCCTGGACCCCCAGACACTGGACAACTTCGACCGCTTGGCCGAGCAGGTTTACAACGAAGCGGTCGTGATCCAGCGCAACAACACACCGTCCCAGCCCGCCACCGTGGAATCAAAAGACGTCGCTATGGTCATCTATTCCAACAACTTGTCCGACTCGGCCAGGCAGGTCGAAATGGTCGGCAATCAATACGGCGTCGTGCTGGACGCGAAGGATCTGGAAGGCCAGCCGCAAATGCTCGCCGATCTCAGCGGCGCCGGCCACGGCATCGGGCCGGCCACATCCCTGAATGCCGACGCAGACCGTGCCCGCCTCTTGATCCACCGGCGGGAAACCACCACGACCACGACGCAGACCCAGTTTTTCTTCCAAATGCAGGTCGATCGTGTCCCCGAAGCCATCAACCAACTGCAACGTTTTGAATCAAACGGGAGGGTGATTCTAGCTCAGCACGGACCGGCCGAGTTTGGCTACCAACTTGATTCTGTTGGCGCTTTGGACGTCGACAAACGCGATTCCAAACGGACCTGGCGAAATGAGAACCTGTTAAGAAACCAACGCCAGTGGCAGGCCCAATTGCAGCCGCGCGCGCCGTGGCCCAGCATGGTGCCGGACTATGAAGTGATCCTCACGCTGCACCTGCCGGGCGCCGGGCCGGCCGTGCCACCCGAGCCGCAGGTCGTCCTGCCGGTCATCGTCCAGCCTCATGTCCCAGCCTTCGGTGACGCAGCACCCACCGATGAGGCCGAATCGCTCAAAGCCGGCGACGCCGAATCGCCCGACCCACCCACCGGCGGCACGGCCGATCCGAACGACCCCTGAGCGGCTCGCGCGCCCCTTCACGAAGCGCGCGCATCGGCTACGATACCCCTCTCAGATCAACGATGCACCAGGATCGGCCATTGGCCGGTCCCCCAAGGAGCGACGATGGGTAACAACGGCACCAGTGACTTCTCGCGCGAGACATGGCGCATCTTCCGCATCATGTCCGAGTTCGTCGAAGGCTTCGAAATCATGAGCGAGGTCGGCAGAGCCGTCACCGTCTTTGGCTCCGCGCGGACGCCGCCAGACAACCCCTACTATCAGCAAGCCGTTGATTGCGGCAAGCACCTCGTCGACGCCGGTTTCTCCGTCATCACCGGCGGAGGACCCGGCATCATGGAAGCCGCCAACAAGGGCGCCTACGAGGCCAACGGCACGAGCGTCGGGCTCAACATCGCCCTGCCCATGGAGCAGACCGCCAACGAATACCAAACCCACACCCTCAACTTTCGATACTTCTTCTGCCGCAAGGTCATGTTCGTCAAATACGCCCGTGCCTTCGTGATCTTCCCCGGCGGCTTCGGCACCATGGACGAGTTCTTTGAATCCATGACGCTGATCCAGACCCTCAAGATCGATCCGTTCCCCGTCATCCTCATCGGAAAATCATTCTGGTCCGGCCTGATCGACTGGACCCGTGAAGTCATGCTCGAAGAACAGCACAATATCGATCCCGATGACATGGAACGATTCATTCTGACCGATGATCTGGACGAAATGGTCTCCGTGATCAAGCAATGGGACGACGAGGGCACCCGCCTCGGCCCAGCCCTGCGCGACGTCCCCGAACGCGCCGCCCGCCCGACCGGAGAAGGCACCCGCGCCGGCATGGATTTCTGGCGTCCGGCGAGTCAGGGCGGAAACGACCCCAACGCCATTGATCTGTAATCTCACCGCCGCAACTGCACCCGGAAATTGGATTCAACGTTGAGCCAGCACGCCCATCAACAATGCATCAACCCTGACTGTCAGGCCACCTTCGACATTGGCCGCGTCCTCGTCGCCTGCCCGGATTGTGGTGCCCTGCTCGACATCCTGTACGACTGGGACCGACTGCCCGTCCCCGCATGGTCCACCTTTGAACAACGCTGGTCGACCACAGGCGTCAACGACGACGGCCGCCTCGATTTCTCCGGTGTCTGGCGCTTCCGCGAACTTCTGCCCTTCTATCGCACTGCTGACGACATCGTCACCATCGGCGAGGGCCGCACCCAATTGCAGGATGCCCATCAGGTCGCCGCGGAGATCGGCCTGAAGCGTGGCCAACTCCACCTGCAATACGAGGGACTCAACCCCTCCGGCTCATTCAAAGACAACGGCATGGCCGCCGCGTTCACCCACGCTCGCATGGTGGGGGCCACCAAGGTTGCCTGCGCCTCCACCGGGAACACCTCGGCCGCCCTGGCCCTTTTCGCCGGCCTCTCCGGCCTCTCGGCGATCGTCTTCATCGGCTCCGGCAAGATCGCCTACGGCAAGCTCTCCCAGGCGCTCGACTACGGCGCCACCACCATCCAGATCCAGGGCGACTTCGATGCCTGTCTCCGCCGCGTGCAGCAGATCGCCGCCGACGTGCCCGACCTCGGCATCTACCTGATGAACTCCGTCAATCCGTTTCGCCTCGAAGGCCAGAAGGCCATCATGTATCGCGTGCTCCAGGCCCTGGAATGGCAAGTGCCTGACTGGATCGTCGTCCCCGGCGGCAACCTCGGCAACAGCTCCGCCTTTGGCAAGGCGTTCACCGAACTTCACCAGCTGGGTCTGATCGATCGCATCCCCCGCCTCGCCATCATCCAGGCCACCGGCGCCAATCCTCTGTATGAACTGCACACCGAGCAAGGCGTCCGTTGGAACGATGGTCACTGGGACTCCGCCAAGCGCGACGCCCTCTACGATCGAAACATCCCCGCCAACACCGTCGCCAGCGCCATCGAAATCGGCCGCCCCGTCAACCTGCCCAAGGCCCTGCGCGCTCTGCACGTGATGGACGGCATCGTTCGCCAGGTCGACGATCCCACGATTCTCGAACACAAAGCCCTAGTCGGTCGTTACGGGTTTGGCTGCGAACCGGCCAGCGCCGCGTCCGTCGCCGGCACCCGCCTGCTCATCGAGCAGGGCGTCATCGATCGCGATGCCCGCGTCGTCTGCGTCCTCACCGGCCACCAGCTCAAAGACCCCGACGCCACCGTCAAATACCACACCGGCATCGACATGAAGGCCGCCCAGGACCATGCCCCGGTATCCGACCCCGCCGGCCGAATCGCCAACCAGCCCGTGCGCGTCGACGACGACCTGGCGAGCATCGTTGCCGCGCTCGGCGGTGATCCGGCGCTCGTCTCCTGATGTCCCCGTCGTTTGCACTGAGCGCGATCTGACGTCTGGACCGCCGAATCCGTCGGATTCGGCTGCGGTTCCGTCGCCCTTGATTCACCCGGCAGCGACGGTACTCTAGAGCCAATAATCAACCAGAGGAAAGATCATGAAAGTCATCTGCGACCGTGGGGCATTGGTCGAGGCACTGAATCTCGCCGGGGCGGTGGTGATGAGTCGCACCCCTAAGCCCGTCCTGCAATGCGTCAAGCTCTCCGCCGGTGAGTCAGGCCTCACCCTCGCGGCCACCGATATGGAAGTCTCCCTGCACCTGGCCGTCGATCAGGTCGACGTCCAGGTGCCCGGTGAAGCGCTGATCCAATCCGACAAGTTCGGGGCGATCGTCCGTGAATCCGCCGACGCCACCCTCACCATCGAGACCGAGCAGGAAACCGCTCACATCACCGGCGCCGACTCGCATTTCAAGATCTTCGGCTACCCCGTTGCCGAGTTCCCGCCCGTCGGCCAGTTCGCCGACGATGCCGACTTCGAAATCGACGCCGGCCAAATCGTGAACATGACCCAGAAAACCCTCTTTGCCACCGCGCGCGAAAACAGCCGCTATGCCTACAAGGGCGTCCTGCTCGAGCGCGACGGCAAAAAGATGACGATGGTCGCCACCGACGGCCACCGCCTCCCGCACGTCAAAGGCACCTGCAACGTCGCCGCCGACGGCGCCAACAGCATCATCATTCCCACCAAGGCCCTGGGGCTCATCACGCGTCTGCTCGACGATCCCGCCGAGGTCGTCAAGATCAAGATCACCGAATCACAAGCCACCTTCGCCACCACCGCAGCGACACTGACCACCAATCTCGTCGAAGGCACCTTCCCGCCGTACCGTGATGTCATCCCCAAGGATCTCGACCGCAAAGCCACTTTCGATACCGTCCAGCTCGCCAGCGCCCTTCGCCGCGCCGCGCTGCTGACTACCGAGGAATCCCGCGGCGTCAAAATGGCCTTCACCGAAGATCAACTCGTCCTCTCCAGCCGCGCCCCGGAAATGGGCGAGGCCGAGGTCACGGTCAGCCTCGAAGACTTCACCGGCGAATCCATCGAAATGGGCTTCAACCCCCACTTCATCATCGATGCCCTCAAGGTCGTCGACACTGATAAAGTCACCATCGAACTCAAAGCCGCCAACAAACCCGCCACTCTCAAGGCCGGCAGCGACTTCCTCTACGTCATCATGCCCCTGCGATTGGGGTAACGGTGGTCGTTGGCCTCATGGTTGGCACACTCATCAATCCCCTGTCCGTGTTTGATCCCGGCGGCGAGGCCTGCAGGATCGACGATCTCGCCGATTCCGATGCTTCCGATTGGTCGCACGCGGGTCGGCGACGACTAAACGAAGCCGCCTACCCGGCTCGTCAGCGCCGAACCGTCCAGTGTGTCATTGTTTGCCGACACCACAACGAACCAAAACGGACGATGCCATGAACCGCCGGTGGCGAGATCGCTTCCGAATGGTATGTCATGCGAATCGACAACCGCTGAATTGCAGCCGGCCAACCCACAGACTTGGGGATGCAGTTGAGCGCAGCAATCCTTCAGGAATTCTGCGACTGCAATCTCCGCCGCACCTCAGACCTCTTCCGGTGCCGCGCTCGCATCCAGGAATCCAACCAGTTTCCGTGCCCGCACCGGGTGCTGCAGCTTCCGAAGCGCCTTGGCCTCCACCTGACGCACCCGCTCACGCGTCACCTTGAAGATTCGTCCGACCTCTTCCAGCGTGTACGTGTACCCGTCACCCAGTCCGTATCGCAGCTTGATGATCTCACGCTCACGGTAGGTCAGCGTCTTGAGCACCGCCTCGATGCGATCCCGCAGCATCTGCTGCGTCGCGTTGTCAGTCGGGGCTTCCACTGCGCCGTCCTCGATGAAGTCGCCGAAATACGAATCCTCCGACTCACCCACCGGCCGGTCCAGCGAAATCGGGTGCCGCGAAATCTTCATCACGCGCCGCACTTCCGACACGTTCATGTCCGCCTTCTCGGCGATCTCCTCGACCGTTGGCTCACGCCCGATCTTCTGCAACAGGTCCTTGGAGATGTTGCGCAACCGACTCATCGTCTCGATCATGTGCACCGGAATACGAATCGTGCGCGCATGATCCGCGATCGCCCGCGTGATCGCCTGGCGAATCCACCATGTCGCGTACGTGCTGAACTTGTACCCGCGCTTGTATTCGTACTTGTCCACCGCGCGCATCAGCCCCGTGTTGCCCTCCTGAATGATGTCCAGGAATGACAGCCCGCGGTTGCGATACTTCTTGGCGATCGACACCACCAGCCGCAGGTTGCCGCCCGACAGGTCGCGCTTCGCCTGCTCGTATTCATCGAACACCACTTTGATGTCCGCGATCCGGGCCTTCAGCGCGTCGGGGTCTTCCAATACCAGACTGCGCAGGCCGTTCAGCTCCTCATGCATGACCATCACGTCCTCGGGGTCGTAGCGATCGGGATTCACATCGGATTTGCCGAGATCCGTCTGAAGCTGCAGCATCTTCTTGCCGATCGACCGCAACTTCAGCATCAGCGGCTGAATGCGACTCGTCCGCAACGAGAGCTCTTCAATCAACGTCGCAAGTTTGCGGCGACGCACGCGGATGCGGGCATCAATCTCTTCCCGAAGTGACTTGCTCGGCCGACCTTCATCCAGCTCCGCCCAGTCCTCGCGGTTCTGTTTCATCAACTTCGTGGCTGTGCCCAGGTTCGTCGGCACCCGCTGGGCGATCTTCTGCTTGGCGTTTTCTTCCGCCGTGGAAATCTTCATCGTGCGATCGAACGGCAGATCACCTGTACGCACCAATTCCAGAATGTCGGTCGCGCTGGCGATGCAGTAATCCTGTTCCAGCACCTTGCGGCGGAAGATCATGCGACACAACTCGATCTTCTTGGCCAGACGAATCTCCTCTGCCCGCGTCAGCAGGCTGATCTCACCCATCTGCGTCAAATACATGCGCACCGGATCGTCAATGCGCTTCGCGCCGGCCTCGTCCAGCGCTTCCGCGAGCGCACCGCGGACCTCCGCCACCGCCGCCGCCGTGTCCGCCGTGTCCGCGCCGCCGTCCTTCCCCGGCTTCGCGTCCTCCGCGAACTGCACTTTCGTGTCGCGCTGATGCGGCGTGTCCGTCACCCGGACGCCGAACTGCTCGAACCGGATCAACAAATCATCAACCTTGTCCGGTTCGATGTAATCATCTGGCAGCGTCTCGTTCAGATCGTCATACGTCAGGTAGCCGCGCTTTTGACCCAGCTCAATCAGATTCCGAACTTTTGCATGCAATTCAGCGATCAATGTCGTACCTCCAACCGGTGTACAGTCGCGTGCCGACGCAACGGAAATGTCCCGCAGCCGACGCCCAGTTCGCTATGTCTACCTGTCGCTTGCGCGATGCAGGAGTTTGTGTCTCTCACGATGTTTCCACCCTCGGGATCCGCGCCGCCGAGGGGTTCGCCCTCGCGTGCGCGACCGCCATGGCCAGTCGTCGGCTGTCTCGTTCGTCATCGTCCACTTCTTCAGCGTCGCGCACGTGCTGCTGTTGCTGTGCGTACGCCTCATCCGCTCGTGTCTGGCAAATCACTGCTGCCGCGTTGCGCAGGTTCTGTTCAATGCGCGTTGGGTCCGAATCATTGAGGCGATCCGCTTCATCCTGAAGGTCCAACGCGTCACGGAACTCCCGTTCGCCGTCCATCATGCCGCGCAACGTCATTTCTTCCGAAGGCTCATGATCCACTAGCCACTGATGAACCACTTCGTAGATCACGCGCGTCGGCTCATGCTCCATGTCATCCGGCAGCACTGATTCATCCAACGACCGCCCATCCGGCATCGTCGCATGGAACAACTCCGGTCGATTCAACAAGCACCCCACCAACTGCTGCTCCGCTCGGCGGCGGGCATTGAGCTTCGCGGCGGATTCGGGCGCCACATCGGTCTCACGTGACCGCGTCGCCCCACCAATCTTGCGGATCACGTCGTTCAGCGCGCCCGCGTCGATCCGCAGCAAATCCGTCAGCCGCGGAATCACCATGCCACGCCGAATCGGATCCAGTTGACGATACCCCAATTGCACAAGCCGACGCAGATAGTCCTCAACCAAACGCTGTCGACCCGCCATCGTGTCCGTCTGATCGTAGGCATCAACCAGCCGACCAAACGCGAACGTCATCACGTCAACCGCATCGTCACAGCTCTGCTTCCACATCGATAAGCCATTATCTTTAGCCAGCAAATCCGCCGGGTCCAGTCCGTCGGGCAGGATTCCGATCTGAATGTCCAGCGGTTCGTGGAAGAATACCTCCAGCGCCCGATCTGCCGCCTTCTGCCCCGCCTCGTCGGCGTCGAATATCAGGATCGCCCGATCACAAAACCGCCGCAACTCCCGCGCGTGCTCGACCGTCAACGCCGTGCCCAGCGTCGCCACCACGTTCCGAGCGCCCGCCTGATGGCAGGCGATCACGTCCGTATATCCTTCAACGATCACCGCCGTGTGCGCGTCGATGATCGGCTTCTTCGCCAGATCCAAACCAAACAGCGTCGCAGACTTGTTAAACAACGCGGTTTCCGGGCTGTTCAAATATTTCGGCTCATCTTCTTCCCGCAGCTTGCGTCCGCCGAACGCGACGGGCCGGCCCAGCGCATCGCAAATCGGAAAGATCAGACGGTGACGCAGCCGATCAAAATACCCCGACCCGTTATCCCGCGCACCGATCAGCCCAAGCTGCTCGAACGTCGCGCCATCCCAGCGATTGGCCGCGATCGCATTGACCAGATGCTCCCACCCGTCCGGCGCATAGCCGAACTGGAAATCCCGGACCATCTCATCACTGATCCTGCGCGACGCAATGTACTGGCGCGCCGCTTGTCCGGCCTGGTCATCCTGCAATTGCCGCTGAAAGTATTGCAGCGCCTGTTGATTCGCCCCAAGCAAACGCTCGCGCATCGACGGCCCATCGCCGTCGCGCTGCCCGCGGTACGCCGGCAGGCGGATGTTCGCCCGGTCCGCTAGGTGCCGCATCGCCTCTGGGAACGTCATCTTGTGATAGTCGATCACAAAGCTGAATACGTCACCACCCGCCCCACAGGCAAAGCACTTGAAGATTTGCTTCGCCGGCACCACGTTCAGCGACGGTTTCTTGTCATCATGGAACGGGCACAACCCCACGAACTCACGACCCCGGGCGCGCAACGACACCTGCTCGCCGATCAGCGCGACGATATCCGTGGCTTGCTGGACTTGGCGCTTGACGTCGTCGTTATTCACGTCAGACCTTCGACCTCACACGCGCGGCGTGATTGCCGTCCGTTTCCAGATTCAACAAACGTGAGCGCAGTGGGCCGATGGTTTCGGTCCCAGTCGGTTGCTGGTTCGGTCGCGACACGTGGGTGGGAAGTGGGTCTGCGACCGTTAAACCGACTTTCTGCAATGCCCTTAGCCAACTCAAACATAGCACGCGCCGGGGGCGAGTCAAGCGCGCGCGCAAGGATTCCGATAACCTTTTGCCCGCCGTTGCCAGTATTGTTGGCCTGCCCTCCATCGAATTGTGACCATCGCGCCCGACGCAGATAAGAAGATGGAATCAATACACCAAATCATAGGTCCGGCCAGACAGGTGATTCCACCGAAAATGCACCCGGGATCCGTTCCAAAACCGTCGCTCCCGCCCGAATTACCCCAGAATCGCCGCCACCGCGGCCCGATCCGGCATCGCCCACTGGGCTCCGGGCCGTGTGCACGCCAGCGAACCCGCCGCACACCCCATTTTCACTGCATCCTCCATCCCCGCGCCCTCGGCCATCGCCACCGCCATCGCTCCCGTGAACGCGTCTCCCGCCGCCGTGCTGTCCACGACATCCACCTCGTGAGCCGGCACCATCACCGCCCGCCCGTCTCGCTCCACGATCATGGCCCCGCGTGACCCCAACGTGAGCACCACGCACCTTGCCCCTTGGCCAATCAGCACCCGCCCGGCCCGCTCTGCCTGATCCGCACCGGTGATCGCCACACCGGTAAGCGACTCCGCCTCCGACTCGTTCGGCGTCAGAATATCCACCCCGACCAATTCGTTCGGTAGTGCACTCCCCGGGGCCGGCGCCGGATCGAGGATCGTCCACACCCCGTGCCGCCCCGCCAGGCGCGCCGCCGCGCAGACCGTGGGAATTGGGATCTCCAATTGCAGCACAACGACGCGCGCCGCGGCAATGATCGGTTCCAGCGACTCCAGATCGCCCGGACTCACCGCGCCGTTCGCCCCCGGCACAACCGTGATCGCGTTCTCCCCCATCCGATCGACCCAAATCGCCGCAACGCCGCTCGGGCAGCCCGAGGTGGCCTGAATGTACTGCGTATTGACGCCCTGATCCGCCAAGTGACCGATCAGCTCCTTCCCAAACGCGTCGTCTCCGATTCGCCCGATGAGCGTCGATGCCCCGCCCAACCGCGCCGCCGCCACCGCTTGATTGGCGCCCTTGCCCCCGGGCATCGTGTCGAACGCCTGCCCGGTAATCGTTTCCCCCGGTCGCGGCATATGCTCGACACGCACGACCATATCCATGTTGATCGAACCGATGATCAGCACCCCCGGATCAGTGTCTTTCGCCGAAGATTGTGGCATGTCAGGCAATCCGTGATGGCCATACCCAGATGGCGCGCACCCTCAGACTACCTTGCCCACCTTGACCGGCCAACAACACAACACTAACGTTCGACTGGTCGGTCGAACCACGGTCCCGCGACGTACGGCAGCACATGACACAGCAGCTCAAGGAAAAATGTGGCGTCGTCGGCATCTGGGGCCCCCCCGATAGCGCTGAACGCACCTATCTCGGGCTCTACGCCCTCCAACACCGTGGACAGGAATCCGCCGGCATCGTCGTCTCCGACGGCAACCACCTCGACGGCCATCACGGCATGGGACTCGTGCGCGAAGTATTCACCGAACGCGTCCTCAAACAGATGGCCGGCATCGCCGCGATCGGGCACAACCGTTACTCCACCACGGGCTCCAGCCACGCCGGCAACTGTCAGCCCATCATCCAAACCTACATCTCCGGCCAGGTCGCCATCGCCCACAACGGCAATCTGATCAACGCCAGCCTGCTTCGCGAACACTTCGAACAGCTTGGACACATCTTCCACACCACCACCGACACCGAAGTCATCTTCCATCTCCTGGCCGCGCCCAACCACGTCTCCAAACCCGACCCGCTCTATCACGCCCTCCAACATCTACAGGGCGCCTACAGCCTGGTGATGTTGTGGCCCGATCGGATCGAAGCCGTGCGCGACCCCTGGGGTTGGCGGCCTCTGGTGCTGGGCCGAACCGCCGAAGGCTACCCCTGTGTCGCCAGTGAGACCGTCGCCTTGGACGCGCTGGGCGCAACCCTCGAACGTGAAGTCGAGCCCGGAGAGATCGTCACGCTCTCGGCCAACGGCGTAGCCAGCCGGCGATTCAGCGAACCCGTGCAGCCGGCGCACTGCATCATCGAACACGTCTATTTCGCTAACCCATCGAGCCGC